>JAGMDA010000071.1 GCA_023128935.1 Candidatus Eiseniibacteriota bacterium
AACGACTCTTTTTTATGCTCGGCAATCAGATGACAGAGGACTTCGGTGTCAGTCTCGGATGTGAAACGGTGTCCGCGAGCCTCCAGATCAGCGCGCAGCTCCCGATAGTTGTCGATGACGCCGTTGTGAACGAGTGCGATCCTGCCGGAATCAGCAGTGTGGGGGTGGGCGTTGGCGTCAGTTGCGGCCCCATGTGTTGCCCACCGGGTGTGTGCGATGCCGGCTCGCATCTCAATGTTCTTTGGGAGTTCGGCCCATAGCTCCCCGACCTTGCCGGCGCGTTTGCGCAGGCGAAGCTTGGATCGGATCTGCCAGGCGATTCCGGCCGAGTCGTATCCCCGGTACTCCAGGCGAGTGAGCCCCTCCATGAGCACACTCATGGGGATCTTCTTCGCGCTAGTGACGCCGATGATTCCACACATCCCTGGGATTCCTCCTGCTTTTATTTCGCTCGGCGCTGATCGTGACCCGTCGGATTAGCCATAGATGATGCGCCGAATCTGCCGCTCCGTTAGTGGGCCCGGGTGGACGAGAATACGCTGCGACTCATCCCGCAGCCGTGGGTAGATCTCCCGGTTCCGGAACCCATGGCGCTGCAACTCGCGATGACGATCCCGAATCCAAGTGGAGAGATCCCTCGTATACCAGGACTGAATCTCTTCCAGGATTTTGGCCAGGAGCGGCTCTCCCTGGCCAGTTACTGTCTGCAAGTGCTGAAGCAGTTCACTATCATGCATCAGCGGGCCTCACCCCGGACTGGAAGGTCATGGAATGTAACTCGTCAACGCCCCCAGGTATTAGCGCCCCCATAGCAAGTTCGAAATACCATAAGCAGAGAAGAATGTCAAGTCCTGTGCCCGCTATCGGGCACAATACAACCATTCTTTAGGCCGATTAGGCCTTGGCTAACCGGCCAGGGACTCCCGGTGAGAAATGCGCAGCCAACGGGCCTGGAGGGGCGTGGCCTGAGAGGAAGGTGCAGTTAGGGCTCGCGGGCGTGGTGAGTTCAGCCGGGCTGGTCAGAGGGGGCCAGGCAGCTCCCGCGGTCTGAGCAACAGGACCACTACACCGCCGAAGACTGTGGTGAGGATCTGGAGTCCAGGAGAGATCATTATGGCGAAGAGGTGTGCCCGGAACAGACTAGAGGGACCAGGTGGAGACAGGAGCGGGAACCATCGGGCGGGGGCGATACCCAGGCCGAAGACCTTGAGCACCAACAAGGAACCCGCGAGTTCCGCCCAGCAGGCAAGCATGGTGACACCGGCCGTGACCAGTCCCCAGAAGACGACGCGACGAAGAGAGGCACAATTGGGCGGTCCGCGGGAGATCCTATCGCGATCAGCTTGGCTGCCCGGCGGGTCGCATGCCCCGGGGGATCCCATCTCCCCAGTCGATTGAAGGTCGACCTGATGGGAACTATAGCGGTAAGCAACGACTGCCCCTATTGGGAATCCCAGGGCCACGTTCAGGATGGGGATGCCGCGAAAGAGAAAGAACCCCACAGCGGTGACGACAAGATAGAGAGCAGCCAGAAAAACCAAGTGTCAAATGACTCCTTCTCGTATCGAAACCGGGCCTGTCAAACAACCTTCATCGCGCGCTTCATCGCGCGCCGGACACTGCGCTTGAGCGCATAGTACCCGCCCAGCATCCTACGGTACTTGTTCACTGTCCGTCGCTGGACTGCAAACCCACGCTGCCGCATCATATCCCCCAGTTCATCATCGGTGAACACTGTGCCGCCGTCTTCTGTGTTCATGATATCGCGGAGTGTCTCGCGGGCAGCGGCGCCCGAGGCTCTGCCTACAGCCTGTGAGAAAAACGTGGATAGTGATAGGCAGGCTTGTGGCGTATCCGCGAAGCGACCGTTGATCAGGCGGGAGATTGTACTCTCATCGCGTCCCACCTCATCAGCGACCTCTCTCTGGGTCAGCGGTTTGATGTAGCGGCGGCCCTTGTCGAGGAATTCCCACTGCCGGTTCACGAGAATCTGCACCACGCGCAGTAGGAGGCCTCGCCGCTCGTCTATGATCTGCTTCAACCACTTGGCCTCCTGAACCTTCTTCCTGAGGAACTTTCGCTCATCACTGGAGAGGGAGCTCCGGCGGCGGGCCAACTCAATGATTTTGGGGTTCAAGAGCAGGTTTGTCGCGGCAGAGTTGTTGTACCGAATCTCGTATTTCTCTGGGCCCGGACGCTCAGGGTGGGTCTTGATGATCAAAACCTCCGGGCGGACGCTGTTGGAATCAAAGGCCTCATCGGCGACACCAAAGGTCGGAACTAAGTGCAGTTTCTCGAGTTCCTCGAAAATAAAGGAAGGATCGACCCCGTTCTTGGCGCAGAGCCGCATGAGTTCCCGCTCTTTCCCGGCTGCGAGGAGCTGGAAACCTTTGACAAGCATCTCAATCCACTTCGACTTGTGACGGCGCGTAAGCTGGATCCCGATCGATTCTTCCACGCTGGCCGCACAGATGCCGGGGGGTTCCAGCATCTCCTTGAGGCGCTCCAGAACAGTGGCTACCTCTTCCTCGCCCACAGCTTCACCAGCCCAGGAGGCGATATCGGCGGCCAATTCCGAAAGTGATCGGGTTAGGAAACCGCGGGAATCGAGGTCCTGGACGATGAACTCTCCGATCCGCTCGTCCTTGCCTGAAAGACCCAAGTGGACTTGATCCAGAAGGTCGACTGTGAGCGTCTTGGTTGGCGCGATTCGCAGGATCGGGTCGGTCCACTCTTCCTCCCGGGCCGAACTCCCCCCTGCCCAGGAACCGCTGCCGCCCGGGTTGGGCTCTTCTCCCAACTCGGCAATACGTTGTAAAGTCCGCTCGTCCCACTCGTCATTCTGCTTGTCTTTCTCCTGTTCGCTTTTTGCGTCCGCCGGGGCGTTGGCGGAAGACGGCTCGGATGGCTGCTGCAGCTCGAGAACGGGGTTGTCCTCGGCCAGGGTTTCGAGCTCGGCGTTGAAGTCAAGGAGCGGCAGTACCAAGAGGTTCATCTGCATGACCATTTGGGGGCTGAGCTTGAGCGTCTGCTCCAGCCGCATCCCCTGAGTTAGTCCCATCGAATGTTTCATGGGATCATCTCTCCCTGGTCACGTGTCCAACACGACTTCCTCTGCTATCAACCCATGCTGCTCTGGACGGATGCTAGCATCTTGGGTCTGGTCACCCTTGAATCGACTCATGCAGACAAGGGCTTGACACCTTCGCTCCCCGCGCATGCTTCCAGCCAGTGGAGTGTAGCTGCTTCTGGCGGCGGTTGGAACAGGGATCGTTATCGAATTGGCAGGAGGCAAGATCCCTGCACTGGCGCATGTGCGCCAGTGCAGGGTAAGTCAGCGTTTCAACCAGTTCAGCGCCTGGCCCTGACGGGGTCATAATCCTCGGCGCAAACCGCTATTGTTCGAGGATTATGGACGCATCAGGGTCAAATCCTGGCCGGCTTTAGAATGCTTGATCTTATCGTTGATCTAACCTGTGGTTGCCGATAGAGTTGAACTCCTCAGGCGCGACGCAGTGCCTTGTCGCAGCCATCATGTCCGGGGCACTTAGTGCCCCGGACTATAAATACGGTGGCATTTGGCCGCCGCTGCATCCCGCCCGGCTGCGTTGCTCCTCCTCCGTGATGGAGCGACATCGCGTCGTCGTCGCGCCTTGCTCAGGCGGGCGCATCGGCACCCTCGTAGCTCAACGCGGAGGTTGGCAAATGAAATCATTCGTGCGATCATTTCTCGCATCTCTTTTGGCTTTTCTTTTTCTCATCATCATCGTGGCCGGAGCGGTGGCCTTGAAATCGGGCGGCAAGCCAAAGATCAAGGACCACTCGCACCTCGTCGTGGACATCTACGGCGACATCCTGGAGTATGATCCTCCTTCCGGTGTCATCGCCCAGGTCATGGGCGGCGATGCGGAAACACTGCAGCGTATCCTAACCAACCTGGAGAAGGCCTGCGTAGACGATCGGATCGACGGCGTCATCGTGAAGCTTTCGAGCACTAACAACGCCGGTCGCGCGAAGCTGCAAGAAATCCGCGGAGCCATCCGCAAGGTGCAGAAAGCCGGCAAGAAGGTCTATGGCTTCTCGGATGCGATCAACCGCAGGACCTACTTCCTGGCCGCGGCCTGCGATTCCATCTTCATGCCGCCGACCGCATATATCAGTTTCGTTGGATATGCAGCGGTGTCGGCACACGTCAAGGGTTCGCTGGAAAAGCTGGGGATCAAATCAAATCTCCACCAGATCAAGGATTACAAGAGCGCGGCCGAGATGATCGTCCGCAAGGACATGTCCAAAGCAGCACGGGAGAATGTGAATTGGATGCTGGATGAGTACTGGGATATGTTCACCCAGGCCATCGGCCAGGATCGGGGACTAGAGGAGGAAGATGTCGTCAAGCTCATGGAGCACGCGCTCTTCACTGCGCAGGAAGCGAAGGAAGCGGGCTTGATCGATCGCATTCTCTACTGGGATGAGTTCGAGAGCATGCTCAAAGACGAAGACGATGATGAACTCCGTACCGTCTCCCAACGCCGTTATGCGAAAGTCGAACCCAAGAAGTTGGGACTCAAGGGGAAGAAGACAATTGCCGTCGTTCACGCGCAGGGCCTAATCGGTGGCAGGAAAAGCGGCGTTAATCCGCTGTTCGGCATGACGATGGGGCACGAGACAGTTGTGTCCGATCTCCGCTCTACGCGGTTTGATGATGACATAGCGGCTGTGATCCTCCGTGTTGACAGTGGTGGCGGTGAGGCGCTGGGGAGCGACATGATCGGGCACGAGGTTGAGGTGACGACAGGCGTTAAACCGGTCGTTGCATCTATGGTCGACATGGCTGCTTCAGGTGGTTATCACATCGCCTATCGAGCGGACAAGATCGTCGCCAATCCAATGACACTGACCGGATCCGTTGGCTCGATCAGCATGAAGTTCAATACGAAGGGCTTCATGAACAAGCTTGGCATCACGCGGGACGTTGAGACCAAGGGACCGATGGCCCTGCTATGGTCTAGTATGCGGGATTTCACAGATGAAGAAAAAGAGCGCTTCGAGCAAAACCATTGGGACGGATTCAACGACTGGCTTCGCGATGTCGCCGATCACCGCGGAATGACATTCGATGATGCTGAGAAGCTGGCCCATGGGCGGGTTTGGACGGGCCGGCAGGCAAAGGCAAATGGGCTTGTGGATGAATTGGGAGGCCTGGATCGCGCCATTGAGGTCGCTAAAGAGCTTGCCGGGATTCCCGCCGACGAAGACGTAACGGTTGCGCATTATCCAAAGAAGCGTGGGATTGTCGAATCCATTATGGAAGGCGGAGGATTGGCAGCGGCCGCTCAGTGGGTTATCTATCGTTTCATCCACGATGACCTCATCGAAACGTGGAACATCTTCGCCCGAGACGGCATCTACATGATTGAGGACATCAAGATCGATTAGCGCTGATCCAGAGGCGTCTCCGGCATTGCCGGTGGGCACTTAGTGTCCGGATGGAGGGGGAACCTCCGGTAATTGCGAGTAGTCGAGTTCCGTGCCCAGAACGCTGTGAGGGATTGAAAAGACGATCAGTGTTACGATCGCTGCGCCCAGGACCCACGCGCGTGCATAGCGCCGGGAGCGCCGGCTGATAATCACGGCTGCTATCCAGGCCAGCACGGCGATGAGGGTTTTGTTGTCCGTCAGGTCGTGACCATAGGGGAATCCCGTCCAAGCCTTCCCAAAAGAGTACCACTGCACCGCTGGCCCGCAGACAAGACCGCCCAGAATGAGGAGCCCCAGGGTCCATAGAGCAAGACGACGCGGATCACCGCGGGAACGCAGCGCCTCGATGCCTGCTCTGTTCGACCAGAGCATCGCGAGGAAGATCAGGATGACATGAGGGATCAAAACCGCCCCAGGAACTCCACCTCGGAAACGGATGACTGTTGGACCGGAGGGTGGCAGCGCGACCGGGTCCCCACTTCCGCATAGGTACACGCGGTAGACAAGTTTGCCGGCCGTCGGCTGGTGGGGCAGTGATCCGACTAGGCAGCCGTCCCCAAGAACCATCTCTTGTCGGGACCAGGGATCAGCTGTCTTGTAGCGCTTATAGAGGATATATCCGCTCAGTGACTCGTCGGGAGTTTGGATCGCTACCAGGTGATCGTCCGAGCCGCCATGGCTGCGGGCCAGGTTGTAGCGGATCTCCGAGGATTCGACGGTGACCCTACCCCGTGCCGGGCGGGTCGGTCCTATCAGGCGTTGGTATACAACCGCCGCCAGTGTCAGGGCTATAGCGAGGACCCAGAAAAGGGCCGTAGATCCCCCATTACCACGTTCAGAGCTTGCCATATTCCACCCCGTCCTTCTGCCCATATGTGGTCGCGGTGCGGTGGCCGTTCAGGGACAATCGAGCCGCCCTCGGGGGGGGTGCGCAATGGCTTGCGATCCCTCCCCGCTATTCACCAACATGACGAACTTGGACTTTACTTCGTCCTTTGCCAAAGGGCAACATGCCTGTGAGTTCCTATCGTGATACCGCGCAGAGGAAACCCTGAATGAGCAGCTCAATCTGCGATGTCGCTATCATTGGCGGAGGCATAGTCGGCGCAGCAACAGCGGCAGCCTTGGTCTCTAGATCGGACCTTTCACTGATAATTCTCGAAGCAGAGGATCACCTTGCAGCACACCAGACAGGCAACAACAGCGGGGTTATTCATTCAGGTCTGTATTACAAACCCGGCTCACACAAGGCCCGCAATTGCACTGCGGGCAGGGATGCTCTGTATCGCTTCTGCCGGGAGTATGGAGTTCCCCACGAACGGTGCGGCAAGATCGTGGTGGCCACACGAGAGAATGAGCTTCCCGTACTGGAGGAACTGGAGTGCCGCGGCCGCGCAAATGGACTGCGTGGGCTCAGAAGGTTGACGCCAGAGGAGATCCGCGAGCGTGAACCAGGGGCCGCTGGGATTGCGGGACTCCTTGTTCCAGACACTGGGATTGTGGATTATACACGTGTGACCGCCAAGCTTGCTGACCTCGTGACCGCGAAGGGCGGGAATGTCAGGACAGCGACAAGGGTTCACGGATGCCGGCGTCAAAGGGGGAATCTACTGCTCGAGACAACGGGCGGAGAGATCCGTACGCGGTTCCTGATCAATTGCGGAGGCCTGCAGTCCGACCGTATTGCCAGACGCTGCGGGGTTGATCCGCGCGTAAGGATCATCCCCTTCCGAGGTGAGTACTATGAACTAGTTCCTGAGCGACGACGCCTCGTCAAGAACCTCATCTACCCAGTGCCAGATCCAGCACTGCCTTTCCTCGGCGCGCATTTCACACGCATGATCAATGGTGGCGTAGAAGCCGGTCCCAATGCTGTTTTCGCATTCAAGCGGGAAGGTTATCGGAAGATGAGTCTCTCGCTGCCGGACGTGTGGGAGACGTTCACGTTTCCCGCTTTCTGGAAGATGGCTGCCAGGTTCTGGAAGATCGGCATCGGCGAGTATTATCGCTCCTTCAGCAAACGCGCCTTTCTGAATGCGCTCCGAAAGCTCCTTCCCGAGATCAGCATGGATGATATTCGACCAGGTGGAGCAGGCGTGCGTGCCCAGGCGCTCGATGCATCCGGGAGATTAGTTGATGATTTCCGGATCGTTGAAGCCGAACGCATGATCCACGTGCTGAATGCTCCATCACCGGCGGCCACCGCCTGTCTAAGCATCGGTGACCAAATAGCCAAGATGGCAGTTAAGCACTTCGGCCTGAGCAGGGTGTGAGCGTGCGGAGTAGATCACCTGTGGCTGGGTCAACGCAGTGCATGCTCTCAATCGCGACCTGAGGCTTCCGAGAGTTCCTGTAGATATCGAAAGAGGGCGCGCGAGGAGCGTGGGGACTTCCCGGCCTTCCGTTCGTCTCTTGCCTGGCGGACAAGCCGCCCAAGGCGCTGGCGGTCTGCGCCCGGGAAGCGCTGAAGAATCACATGGAGGAGATCGTCGTCTCCGGCGGCCAGTGCATCCCGCCACTCCTCGATCTGCCGGAAAGCGCCGGTTGCAAGGCGCTTGCCTCGCGCGGTTTTCTCTAGGGCTTGTCGGATCGGCTCAGGATCGATCCGGCGCATGATCACGCCGATGTACTGCAGCTGCCTGTGCTTGGCCCCACGCTTCTTGATTCTCTTGGCGAGAAGGACGGCATCATGGAGTTCTTCGGGCAAGGCCATCTTGCGAATCTGATCCGCCGGAAGACTCACAAGTTGCTCGCCGAGCTGCTGCAACGCCAGCATGTCTCTCTTGATCTGTGATCTGCTCTTTCGATCCATGTTTTGCCCGCCGTCTCCGAGCGCTGTGCTGCCCATGTGCTGCCCATGTGCTGCCCATGCGATGCCCATGCGATGCCCATCCGCTGGGACCCATTTCTCTCCTATTACGATGGACCCGTAGAGTCAAGCTCAGTCGCCGTGAGTTTGCGGGGAGGTGTGGGATTTGATGGTGGATTGTCAATGGCAGGATTGCGTTGCGCGCTGGGCTGGTGTTTGATGGGATTGCGGGGTAGGACAGCTTGCCCGGCACGGGCCCTAAGGGCGCGCGATTATCGGAGCAAATGCGACATCATCCAGCCGATAACCTCGTGATACCATACCTCCGTGTTGGCTGGATGCTGCACCCAATGCCCCTCGTCGGGGAAATGGACGTATCGCGAGGGCACACCACGGGTCTGGAGTGCGGTGAACATTCCGATTCCCTCTGACACGGGGCAGCGGAAATCCTGCTCTCCCTGGATCACAAGAGTAGGCGTCTTGAAGTTCTGCACAAAGCGATGAGGACTGAACTTCAAGAAGCTCTGACGCTTTTCGTGCGGCATTCCGCCGTGTTCATGTTCCTCAAACCAGAGTTCCTCGGTGGTGTACGCCATTGTCTCGGCGTTGAAGATTCCGTCGTGACAAACCAGTGCGCGGAAGCGGTCAGTATGGCCAGCGATCCAGTTGATCATGAAACCGCCAAAGCTCGCGCCGGCCGCGGCCATTCGGGAGCCGTCGATGAAGCGATAGCGATCGAGAAGGAAATCGACCCCAAGCATTAAGTCCTGATAACAGCGGCCACCCCAATCGCCACAGATCTGGTCGGTGAACTTCTGGCCGTAACCGGTGGAACCGCGCGGGTTCAAATAGGCAACAACAACCCCTTGCGCAGCAAACAGCTGCGTGTTCCAACGGTAGTGGAAGTTGTCGGCGAACGCGGCCTGCGGACCGCCGTGAATGAGTAGGATGAGTGGGTAGCGCTGTCTTGAATTGAAGTGGGGTGGGCGGATGAGGAAGCCATGAATGGGCTTCTTGTCCGCACCGGGGTACCAGTACTCTTCAGCTGTATTCATCTCCCGATTGGAGAGAACCTTGCCGTAACAGGTTAGGCGTTGGACGGTGGCACCTGCATCGAGAGGTGTCTCTTTGGGCGGCGGGCCAGTAGACAGGACTGGTTTGATTCCCTTGCCGGGCGTGAGCCTGTAGAGATCCGCCGGCTCCGTCGAGGATTCCCGCGTAACGAGCAGATCCTTGCTGCCAGGCACGATGCGAAACAAACCGTTGAAAGACTCGCTAGTCAGCTGTGTAACCCTTCCTGATGTCATATCGAGTTCGTAGACGGACTGGCGCCCGCGATCATGTGCGATGAAAATCAGATCATCGGATCCACGGAGGGCGAATGAACTCGGGTTTCGGTCAAAGCGGTTCAAGAAGACCGTCGTCTTCTTCGTGGTGCGGTTATACAGCTTGATCCGGTTCCTATCGGCCTCATAGCCAGGGATCTCCATTGCCAGGTAGACAATGTCTGATCCGTTTGCGGAGTATCGCGGGTGACAGTCGCAGGCCTCCGAATCCGATATACAGACGGCCTCTCCGACAGGCTTGATGCCGCGAATTGCCTGGAGGAAGATGCTATTGTTCGTGGAGCGCGCTACGACATCGTCTGGGTTCATGACAAAGGCGATTTCACTCCCGGCGGGACTGAAATCGTAGTCGCGCTCGGAACGCAGCGAGATCGGTGGTGCGTCACAGTTGTGTGGAGTGACGTCCGCAACTTTGCCGTTCACCGTGTCGACGATGAAGATGTGCTTGCGCCGGCGGTCGCGCCAGGAATCCCAGTGGCGGAAGAGCAACTCGTCGGCGATCCTGGCGGAGGACTTCCTGTTCACGAGGCCATAGACCTCGGCTTTTGCGGGGCCGGAGTGCGGGTCGACCCGCACCCCCTTGCGCGGGGCGTAGTCATTGGAAACAACTATGGTGCGAGTAAAGGCGATCCGGCGCGAGTCGGGAGCCCAGAGCGGTTGCTCCACGCCGCCGTATCCGGAGGTAGCGGGCTTGGCTTCGCCCCCCGCCAGAGGGAGGATCCAGAGCTGCTTGGCATGCCTTTCGTTCCGGGTGCTGACGAAAGCCAGTTTCTCGCCGTCAGGCGACCATGCTGGTTGGTTATGGCTCCCGGGGCCCGGGGTCAGGTCTCGGATCTCGTGGCTGCGGAGGTCGAGTAAGCGGATAGTGTGACGGGTCCTGTTTTCTTTGTGGTCTACCCGTGTCGTGACGAAAGCAACCCGGTGCCCGTCGGGAGATACCGCGGGCTGGGAAACGCGCTCCACGGCCATGAGGTCGGTGAAGGTAAGAGCTCCCCCCTTGGTAAGCCCCGATGACTGCTTTCGGGTTTGCCGGCCGCGCCGTCTCTTGAGTTCCCTGCTTGACGGTTTCGGGATTTTCCTTCCCATATTTGAGTCTCGCTGGCGGGGAGTGGGATCCAAGGTCGAGACAGAGCCTTGCTGTGTGAGAGTGAGGTCCCGTCTCTCAGTTTCGTTCGAACACCGTCGAGGAGAAACTGCTATTCGACCTTAGAGATAGCATCCACGGGACATTCAGCGACGCAGGCTCCGCAGTCAGTACAGGTTTCGGCGTTGATCTTGTAGCTGTCCTCGCCTTCCGAGATTGCATCCGCTGGACAGACTGCCTCGCACGCGCCACACGAAATGCACGTGTCGGGATCGATCTTGTGAGCCATTGATCTCTCCTTTCCGGATATGGGCCAATCCGGGGGACTATATCGGCAGGGGCTGGCTCTTGGCAAGGGCCCATCTCTCTAGCATGCCCGGCTCCGGCAAGCCCCCAGCATCCATCGACTCAGAACTCAACGTCAATCATCACGCGCACGATAGTCGAGGAATATTCCTGCGTTACCTCCTGTGTAGATCCACCGACTTGCTGCCCCTCGAGCCATTCCCCATCCAGCCACTCCGCCTCCGCCATGAGGATGCACTTGGGTGCGAGTTCTTGTTCTGCACTTAGGATCATTGTCCTGCGCTCAAGAGGTCCAAGTTCATCGGGCCAGACACTGGGCTCGAATAGGTCGCGGTCCTCAAAGACACAACCGACCATCAGTACCCCGCCCGGCCAGGCCGCTGCGTCGATCCAGCAACTCGCAGTTATCTTCCGGTCGTCGAGCGGCGTTCCATAGGAAGGAGCATCAACGGCGTGGATCGGCCTCTGCAGCTTGAAGAACCCCCCCACACCGACAGATCCCCAATCTACGCGCACTGCGCCGCGGAACCCCTCGAGGTTCGGTTCGTAAGACAGCGCGCCGTAGGGGGAGAAGAAGTTGCTGCCGATGTACTGATACGCGGCCTCAAGTCGGGCCATAAAGCCTTTCAGTGGGATTCCCAGCAGCGCCGAGTTCTCCCCAGCGCGCAGTTCATGTGTCGCTCCCAGGCAAAACGCCATGGCATCCCGCTGATCATCCGGTGCCTGCTCCTTATTGGGGGTCAAATGGCTTTGGGCCACCTCGCCGGTTAGATTGGTCCCGCAGGGAAGCGGAAGGGACGCGTCCGCTCCGAGAACCCGGTTGTCAAAGGGCTCGCGCATGCAAGAAGCCATGCAGGACGGGTTGTCCGCATCTTCCCTGACCATCACTGCGGTGCCGGCAATCTCGAATAGCTCAGCTCCCCAAGGCAACGAGAAGTGGGAAACGGCACGAAGAGCATAGAGGTCCTGGTGGTAAAAAGTTTCCGAAGGCTCAATCTCGCAGCAATCATCGGAATCTGAAGGCCTGGGTGTTTGCGGCCGGGCGTAGAGGGCCTGCAGATCGAGGCGACCCGCAAGCGAGAGATCCCACCGAGCGCCCTCAAAGGTGACGTCGGGCCCCAGTTTCTCCAAACTCTCGGAGCGGATGAACCCGGCTGTCCCCGCATCGCCTCCGCAGTCGCCGCATCCCTGGGCCCGCTGGCCACCACTGATGGGGGTGTCATCCTGGTCCCATCGCATGAGGGTCAGGGGCGTCATGGCCACCCGGTAGTACCCTCCAACCAGACTGGATTCGAAAGAGCCCGCCCCCCCAAGAAGGCGCGCGAGGACAGGAATGTGCCCACGGACATCGTGGCGCACAAAGGCGCTTCCCCACTCGCTCGAGAGGTAGTCCGGACCGCTGCGCAAGACCTCCTGGCCTTCGTTGCTCAGGCGGATCAATCCTCCGGCGTGCAGGTGCGGCGTGATCTCGTAGGACAGTTCCAGCTCCATCCGGTGGCGCAGGGATGGGCCTGGCTGCAGAGGCTCTCCATTGGATCCGACCGCACCGGTGCCTGTTGTATCGATGTGCATCCAGCGGATCCGACCGCGCCCGTGAAGATCAAGCCTCTGCTGCTTGAGAAGGCCGAACTCCTCGAGGATCCCCGGTCCGCGGGCATCTTTCCGATCACCGGAGACTGTGACGGGTTTGCTGCCGCCTGGGCTGGCTCCATCCCTGGCAGTGTCAGGTATGGCCCATTCCTCCCCGAGGGCTCTCATTAGCAGCCTCGCCAGGCTGGGGCGTAGGGCGGTGAGAGCATCCGGCATGATCTCGTGGTGGACCTCTCGGATGATCCCCATCTCATCCACCAAGAAGGCACTGAAGCTGTGCGATCCGGCACCGTAGACCGCAGCCGTTCTGCCACCCGGATCGTAGAGGTGCAGCATCCTTGGCCCGGCCCCATGGGCTAGCAGACGGGTCTTTGCGGTGGGGTACTCGTCGAAGTTGATCCCAATGACGTTCAACCCCTCTTCTTCACCCCAGTCGAGGAGCTGCTGACACCGCTGCATCCGCTTCGTGCATTCGGTGCAATGCGTCGTCCAAAAGGCCAGGAGCGTTGCCCCGTAGGCAGCAAAGAGCGTGTCGCTGTCCACCAGGTCTTCGTTATCAATCTTCGGGAGTACGAAGCGGGGAGCGCTTGCGTCCATTGCTTCTCCCTGCCCCTGGGCCGGGCCGAAAGCTCCGACTGCCAGGCATATCGCGCTGCAGGCGGCCATACGGGAAAGCCACTGGCGCAGGTATTGGCTTTTCCGGATCAGCATCTTGCTCCACCGTCTATCACTACAGGGGGTTCCTAGGCTCTGCATCATGCTCCTCCGTGCACTACCATCGGAAGTCCTCTGGATCGGCACCGTGCTTCTCCCTCCACGTATTCCGACCGGGAACTTCGAAGCGCGTCCGAAGTACAGCCAAGGATACGGACTTGAAAACGAAGTGCGCAACAGGCAAACTTCGTGCTCGTCGTGTTGATGGAGGGGCTTATGAGTATGCTGCATATTACGGATGGAAACCTGCAGTCGGAGATCTTGGATGCCGACAAGCTGGCGATCCTCGACTTATCTGCCGCCTGGTGCGGGCCGTGCAAGATACTGGATCCGATCCTGGCCGAGCTGGTCACCGAGTATGACGGCAGGGCAGTGATCGGGCACTGTGACGTGGGTGAGGCACCGGAGACAGCTAGGCGCTTCGGTGTCATGGCCATACCCACGGTCATCTATTTCAAGCATGGCCAGGAGGTTGACCGTTTCGTGGGCCTCCTAGGCAAAGAGGACATCGTCAAGAAAATCGACACCCACCTGTAGAAAAGGGATAGGGTCGCTTGCCAATGAAGCCAGAAGGTGCCATCCCTCTCTGAAGCGGGAAGTATCTGATA
>JAGMDA010000710.1 GCA_023128935.1 Candidatus Eiseniibacteriota bacterium
GGGCGGCTGCTCAAGCAGGTTCGCGGGTGATGGAGAATGATCGCGAGTGATCGGGGGGGAGGCAACCAAGCCCGACGTGCTCGTTCGGGCAGTGTTTTCAGCGACACAAAATCCCGCACGCTCGTCCTTCTGTCCGCGGCTTTGCCTGACACCGGCGGCGCGATGGGGTGTGACGTGCTCACAGCCAGAGACCGACAGTGTCAGACCAAACCCTTCTGAAACTGCCGGTGGAGACCGACCCCATGGCGCTCGAAGGCTCTCTCCGGGCAGTCGAAGTCCTTCAGCAAGGCGGCGAGCAAGGGCGCCACGCGGTAGTCAGGGGCAAGGACTGGATCGAGTTGCGGCAAGCGCGGGAAGAGGGAGTTCATGTAGTTGCGCAGGGGCTGCTCACGGGTCAGGAAGGAAGCCACCCAAGCCTGCGCCAGGGAATGGGAGGAACTGTGAAACGCCCGGAATCACGGCCGGAGTCTGAGATGAAGCGAGAGCGCAATGCGGCCCCCAGCGTGGCGCCCAAGAGCAAGCGGGCTTTCAGGAAACGCCCCAGAACCGCAGCTCCGTACTGGCGGTGCGGCAGGCAGAAAGCCGGCAGGAGTGAGACGCTTCGGCCCAGGCGGGGACACAAGAGCCGCAGCACCTTGATCCGCACCGGTCTGGAGAAGCCCGGGAGTAAGACGAAGCGCTTATAGACGCCATGGATGCGCAGCGGGTGCTGATCGGAGCAGAATGGACAGCCGCGTATCTGCACGGTCTGACTCTCATTCGTACGAGACGCTCATTTGCGCTCCCATTCGAGCCGATCCGTTACGCTCTTTTCCTCTTGCGATCCGATCCGTTGCGCTATTTCTTCTCTTTGAGTGCCTTTTCCAATTTCTCCACTCTTGCCAGTAGTTCCCGGTTCTCCATCACCAGACGATCGTAGTCTGGCGCTACCGGCAATTCATCTCCCGCTCCCGCGGATGCACCTTCAGGCCAGGCGCCTCCCCAGGGGCCGAAACCACGGCCCCAACCACGTCCCCAGCCCATTCCGCGGCCGAACCCACGCCCGCCGCCGAACCCCCTACCCCAACCTTGCCAGCCGAATCCGCCAGGTGGAACCTGGCCGGAGGTTAGGGCGCCGCTGCGCGACCCGCAGAGCCCCATTCCTCTCCCTGTCATCGAACCCATTCCCTGGGGTCCTGTACGATCTAGTCCTGGCATCGCAATGCCTCCCTTCTACACTGTTCCAAATCACGACTATGCAAAATTGGCTTCCGGTTGTGCTCATCCAGCCTTATAGCTGCTATCCTCGCGGATCGCTCTACAGTCCGCCATGCCGACCGCATCAGTTCAGCGCTCCTCCGCGTGGACCGCGCCGACCGCGCCTTCCGCGACCTGGACCGTAACCGCCCATTCTTCCTCCCCGGGGGCTGGTTCGGTCCATCCTGCCACTGCCAGTTTGCCCCCAACGCCACCCCTGCCGGCCCCCTCGTCCGCAGCCCGGCATGTTGAATACTGGATCCTCGAGCATGCCTGCCTGGTAGGCCTCGAGCACTTCCGCGATCTCACCAACCACCCAGGCCCGCACATCCACTCCTTGAACCAGGATCTGGCGTGCAAGCCAACCGCTGATTCCTCCACACAGGAGCAGGTCCGTGCCTGCCTGTCGCAAGCGTTGCGCCCTTTGGAAACGCGGCACCGAGGACCAGTCCTCCGTGCGGAGCCTTTTTGTCTCCCGATGCCTCTCGTCCACTGTGAAGAAGAGCACCTGCCCGCAGGTATCGAAGACAGGCGAGACCCTTCCGTGGAACTCCGGAATCGCCACTACCTTGACACTTGGCATCTGCCCAGCCATATCATCTGTGACTACAGCATCCATGCCATCGCCACTGCGTTTTGGTGACATATGCTAATCTTTTCACCCAGAAGAAGTTCCTGAACCACTGCGTGTTGATTCCCTCCACGCGAGACAGAAAGGGGTGCAGTATGCACCCAGTCATTGACGCCAGGGGGTGCAATATGCACCATTGCTTGGCTTGGAGCCGCGCGGCAGCCGTAGACCTCGCTGCCCTGTGCAGACTGTGGACTTGGGACCCTGACCGTTGGCCGGACCTGGAGATCCCCTGCATTGGTGGGCCCAGTTTGCGTATTCCACTGATCCCGGCCGCCCAGCTCGCGGCGGGGATCAGGAGGCAGCCCCTGGATCGATTCCGAGGCGTTTCAATTTTCGCCAGAGCGTTGTCTTGTTGATCCCGAGTTCCCGGGCGACTGCAAGTTTCTTCCCGCCATGCCTTTTCAATGCCTCCAGGATCGCACGCGCCTCGATCTCCTCAAGTGTTCGCGCCTCACCCCCATCAGGCCATCCCTCCGGTGGGCCGGAAGAGAGATCGCCTGCCAGGGCCCGGAGACGCTCGGGCAGATGCTCAATCTGAATGAGTCCCGCACGGCACAGGACGGATGCATGCTCCACAGCGTTC
>JAGMDA010000711.1 GCA_023128935.1 Candidatus Eiseniibacteriota bacterium
CCGGTTGGCTTCCCTCAGTAGGGTCGCAAGCCGGTCAATCTGCGTGCTCTTCCCGCAGCCCTCAACGCCCTCGAAGACGATCAGTGGCGCTCGCCTCTCTCCGGGATTTGCACCGGGGTCGGGGGGAGCTTTCACTTCGATTGCGTCTCCGTTGCGCCCAGCTGGTGCACAACGTAGACAGCCCGTTGGTAGACAGTCCAGCAGCTCAGCAGAGCTAATCCGAGGAGAAACCAGACGGATCTCTGGAAGCCGAAGATCAGGAGCAGCAGTAGGATCAGCATCCGCTCAGGTCGCTCAGCAAAACCGACGCTGCAAGAGCTGCCCAGCCCTTCGGCGCGCGCTCGGGTGTAGCTGACCAGGAAGCTGCCCGACAGCGCCAGGAGCCACACGAGCAACCAGCTCAAGTCCGCCCCACCGCCATGATAGATCTTTCCGATGAGCAACCCGCCAAAGACGAACGCCTCGGAGAGGCGATCCGCGCATGAATCCAAAAAGGCACCCGCGGGTCCCATTTTCTCCAGCTTGAGACGCGCCAGATCTCCGTCGAGCATGTCGCAGACCAGGCCGACAATCAGCCAGATCAGGCCCAGTGGGAGGTGACCGAAGGCAATTGCCGCCCCCGCAAGCAGTGAGGCCAACAACCCGGCGAATGTGATTTGATTCGGTTGAACGCCCATGGCTGCCAGCCAGCGCACTAGTGGTAGAAGTGGCTTGCGCAGACTCGTCTTCAGTGAACTCTGCATGCTTGCCTCCGGGCGGTCTGATCATTCCAGCATGGTGTTACCGCAAATCAGGCCACCACACAAAAGCAGCACCGCCCATAGGCAAACCCAGCAAGGATTCCGTGCCCTGGCCCAATTAGCAGCATCGTGGCAACGTTCCCGAAGGCATCACGGGCGCCGCCCCTTGGAACAATCAGAGATGGGCCACTTTTTCCTTCAGTTGGCGCGAAACCTTGAACACGGGAACCCTGCGCTCCGGCACATGGACGGGCTGATCTGGGTTCTTGGGGTTCCTGGCCATGCGTGCCTTCCGCGTCCGTACCTTAAATGTACCGAATCCGCGGATTTCAATATGCTTCCCATTGACCAGGGCACGTCCCACCGCGTTCAGGAATTCGTCGACGGTTTCTGCCACATCCTTCTTGGTGAGTCCAGTACGATCCGCAATCTCATCGACTAGATCCGCCTTCGTCATCCCCCCCTCCTTAGAAGACACCCGCTCAAACTGGCATTCTCAGCCCGGTCAATCCCGGGGTACAGTCATCGCTGCAAGCTAACTTGCCACAAGCGATTACTAGTTAGCATCCCCCTTCAAACAGGTCAACCGAAAAGGTGGAGGCTTGAGCAGCCCAGGGTTCCGCCCCCCCTCGCAACGGGGGGCAGGCGGCATTGACCGCCCCAGTCGTCAGCATTGGGAAAGACCCGGCATCTAGCGGTTCCGGAGTTCGTCGAGCGATCGAGCAACATTGAAGAGATCAAACTCCGCCATCCGGAAAATGCACCGCAGCTCCTTCCGATGCCAGAATGCGCAGAATGTCTCGTTGTCCTTTGTGGCGGGATCACTCCACACCTTGCCCGCCCGGCAGAGCTGCCGGCTAATCGGACAGTAGGGATACTCAATATCCGGCACTACCGCAGAATCCTCTTCCCTTGGCCTCACTGCACGCCCCTCCCCAGAAACTTCGGCCGCCGCGCAGCCCTATTCCAAAACCACCTCGAATTTCGTAGGCTCAACTGGTTCCACGGAAATCTCGCCTGCCTTCAGTGACCAAACCAACTCGACGCTGGCCATGAGCGTATAGGTTCCGCTGGGAAGCCCCCGGGCATCAATAGAAAGGCGTAAATCCTCCGCTGTCAAGGAATCCGCCAGCGCAGCTGGTCCGGTCACAACTACGGAACCAGCCGCTGGCGCCATGCGCGTCAAGCGTACGTCCCCCGTGTGATGCACCTTGACCGGGAGGTTCATAAAGGTACGGGAGATGACCTTCTCGATGGAGATCCGGAAAGTTACCGCGGAAGGCTCAACCTCGCAATCGGGCGGGTTGTGCAAGGCAACCTGCCGAACCACGGACTCGTCACAGCCTGAAATATCCAGCGGTTCGGTCCTGAGGAACTCGAAGGAGCGCAGACGTTGGCGCGGGCCCCGCACATCAACGGAATCCGGTTCTAGGCTCACGCGCCCGAACCTGATGAATCCCGGAGCCGGGCGGCCGGTCACGGATGGGACAATGCCCAGCCGGCGATTCAGGAGCCGGTCGAATTCCACCGAGATCACCCGCGGAGAAACCACCTCAACAACCTGGATGTCCGCCTCGCTCGGTACGATCACGTCCTTGGTTACCAGAGGGCGCAGGTAGCGGCCGGTTCCGACCCCTTCCATCTTCAGAAGCAGGCGGCTCGCATGGCTGGGGGCGCGCAGCCGGAGCAGGTCCAGTCCCAGGCCCCGAAACCTCACCTTGGCTGTCGAGGGTATGTCATCCAATGCAATCAGAGAATCGGGTACGCCCTGGGTGATCAGGGGCACCTCCATAACGATCTCGCGTTGCTGGCTGAAGAAAACGTGTACATAGAGGGTGAGCGCCAGGGCCAAGGCTACGAGTTTGATCCCGGCGTTCTGAAACACATATCGGCACAACCAATGCCACATCTAACAGCTTTCCCCGGGACACTCCTACCCTGTTGCGGCAGTATAGGGAGCCCTTCTCTGGCCTGTCAATCAAGGGTCACGCCCAGCTTGGATTGCGGCCCCAATTACATCAGTACTCCCGGATCAAAGACAACACTGGTCAGGAACCGCTGAGCACCCACCGGCGCTTTAGCGCCAGGCTAAAGGACAGGAGATGGGCGTTGTCTTCCTCCGCCGTGTGCCACTCCCGATCTACGCAGAGGTAACCCTCCCACTCAAGCGAGAAGGGGAGCCCCCCCCCACCGAGCAGAGAGATCCCCAAGTACGTATAGTCGGATTGAGAGAGTGACATGCTCAGGCCTTCAACGATGAGCCTTGCCGCTTGGTCGCTGCTGCGATAATTCCGTCGCCCCGCCTCTACCGCCTGCTCGAGCCACCAGCTAGATCGGGCCGCCCCGCCACGCGCCGATATCTCGAATCGTCCGCCCAGTGCTCCTGCATCTCCGTCCCCATACCGCAGCCTGAGCAGCTGAGCCGTGGGACCGATGCCGACACTCAGTTCCTCGACCACCCTTCCCGTGACGCCCGCGAGAGTCGCGCCCAGAATGCTCCTGCGCATGAGCATGTTCATTTCCACCCAGAACCGATCATCCTCGAGCAGGACCAGCTCAGCGACATCCTCATGCGCTTGATCGTACAGTGTCCCGGTGAGTGTGAGATCCGTTTCAAACCTTAGCCGCCCCCATTCTCCAAACCAACGACCCCTCAACTCCGCTTCCCAGAACGAGTCTAATGCGGAGGAGGGCCCATCGTAGTAGCGCCGCTGCAGCTCGGCATCCAGGTCAATCATCCCAGAGGTGAGGAACCAGCTCTGATTGGCGAGCAGGGATACGGACTGATAGGACCCGCTGCCGGATTCGGCCACCCATTTCCGATTGAGACCGAGGGCCAGTGAGCTACTCCTGAGCCCGAGCTTGGAGAGTTCCAGACGCAGGCCCAGTTTTCGGTAGTTCAGGAACCCGAGCCAGGCGGTTCCGGCGGAGTATGCGTCAGAAGAGTCCGCCCCAGAAGAGTCCACCTCTACACCCGAAGCATCGAGGTTGAATTCGTCCGTGTGCGATAGATCCATGGCAACTCGCGTATTCAGACGCCAACCACTCCGGCCCAATCTGGGTTTCCAGCGCAGGTATAGGAGGTTCTGCCGCGTGGTCGCAGCATCTCCCTCTTGATCCCAGAAAAAGAGGTTACGCAGGGAAAGGTCCCTAAAGGTTCCGCGGGTCCCCGCCGCAGCCACTTCCGCTGAG
>JAGMDA010000712.1 GCA_023128935.1 Candidatus Eiseniibacteriota bacterium
AAACCGGGGTTCGATTCCCCGTAGCCCTACCAATTTTACAATAGGGATGAAGAGGGGGTTGCAGGCTGTTGCCCCCCTGTCTTTTCGGCCACGGCTGTCGTGGCCGCAACGTGAGATCCGGGAGGCCCGAATGACCACAGGAGGTGGCAAAGCACGGCGCTTCGGGGGTCGCTGGATACGCGAAGGAGAACAGTACGAAGATCGCCACCGCGCGCTTCGGGCAGTTCTAAGGCGTTTCTGGTATTTGCTGGTTCCGTTCCTCGGGATCATGTGGGCGCATGACACTTATGTGCGACCCTATGTCGAGGACATCAAATCGCTAACGAACCGCGAGCGCAAGACCCTGCTCGACAACCAGGCTGACATCCGCGCCGAGGTCAGCGGCATCCAGAGCGAGATCCAGACGGTCAGTTCTGAGATCGACACGCTCTATCTGCCGCAGGTCAAGCTCTACAGAGCCATCAATGACAGCCTTATCAAGGTTCGTACCGTCTATGATCAGACCCTCCCGGAAACCAAGGCCCGCATCGACTCGCTGCATGTGGAACATGATGCTGTGGTCGCGGAGATTGATCAGCTCCAGGCTACACTGGAACAGCGGTTGGGAACCCTCAATGGATTGAAGACTTGGCATGCGACGCTCCAGGATTCGATTGAAGCCCTCGACGAGCTCACCTCGCTGATGACTGACGAACTCTACCGGTTGGTGAATCCCGAGGAGTATCGCCGGAGGGAGGCGATGTTCACGGGTCAGGGCGAGTATCCCCGTCGCGATGAGAATCCCCGTCGGGAAGGGGGGCAGTAGCCATGAAGGTACCTGCAGGTTTCAATCCCTCATTGAGGATGCCAATTGTCGACATTGTGGTTGCCTGTGTGCTGGTGGTTGTGACGGGCTATTTTTGGTTTCATACGAAGGGTGAGACGAAGCTTGAAAACTCCAAGAACAAGCTGCGCAGTACGCAGGCAGAAAACGCCGCGGAACTGCAGGCGACTATACAGACCCGCATTGATGCTCAAGAGGAACTGAAAGCCACGATCCTGAGTCGTGATGACAATGCCCAGATTGTCGAGTTTCTTAAGGATCGAATCGAGATCGAGAGAGAGGCAATCCGTGAAGCCCAGGAGCGGGACGAGCGCTACACGGACGAAGTGCTTGACCTGCGTACAAATATCCAGCGAAGTCGTGGCCAGAGAAGGGCCAATAGGACCGATGTTATGGAGGCCGATCGATCGATCGAGGAGCTGCGTGGCCTGGTGGCGGATCTTGAGGACCAGTCGCGCGAGCGCAACGAGGAGATTGCCCGCCTTGACGACTGGATCCTGAGTGCGCAGGTCGAGCTGGAACGGAATCCGGCGAGCCACTTTCCAGAGAAGAGCGGGTTAACTTCCCTGGTTGCGGTCACCAAGGATGATCAGGCCGTATTGGTTGGGCTTTCGCTGGCAGTCAAAGTGCTGGGCCCTGTTGATGTCGGCATAGCGGGTTCCTTGGGACTGAGCACGGATGGAGAGACCTCCTGCAAGGAAGGAGGTCTGTATGCCAATCTACCTGTAGTACCTCACCGAACCTCTATAGACTTCGAGGGCGGGGTCAGCAATGTTGAATCCCGCAAGAACAGCAGATCTGAGACAGATCCCTTCGCGGGTGCCACGCTGCGCTTCGCGCCCTCCCGCGGGCAGCGTCTCTTCCTCACTGGAGGCGCTCGCTACAGCCACGAGGAGCTTGCCGTGCGCCTTGGCGTAGCCCTTGGGAGACGGTGAGGTAGAGTGCAATTACTCCAGCGGCGGCGGCCCCAAGTGATTCGGCGCCGGGGACCATGGGTATGCTGCACCGTTCGTGGCAGAGGT
>JAGMDA010000713.1 GCA_023128935.1 Candidatus Eiseniibacteriota bacterium
ATAGCTCTCAGAGGTGTAAGCATCTTCACTTGAGGCGACGAGCCGGCCGTTCTCGCGGATCTCTATCTGGAAGGACAGATCAGGGGAGTAAGGCCAGCGATCCCAGGTCAGTACTAGTGTGAATGCGGTGCCCTTCGCGACGGATTCCTCTGTGATGGTTTCATCGCCGGCTTCATCAAACTCGTGCCAGCCATCGTTGTTGGTGTCCCGGAAGGGTCCACCCCAATAACGCGTCGCCTGGTTGCCAGCGGCGTTCACCCAGAGAATCCCAGCGTCGATGGCCTCGTGCGTGAGATCAACGATGGTGCCCGTGCCATCTCCAGGTCCCCAAAACCAACCGACCGAATGGGAGATGACCGATACCCCTTGGTCCTGCAGCCAGTGGATGGCCATTTCCATCTCAACAATGGTGCCCGCATTGGCGAGGCACAGGGCAGCGGCCGGGGCTATGTCGTGCACGATCTCGGCGCAGGCCGTGCCATGGACGCTGCCGCCCCCTGAGAGATCTTTGTCCCCATTGGCGTTCTTGGCGAAAGCAGACATCCGCGTGTCAGCAGGCAGCTCGACGCCCAGAAGGTCGTCGGCGCCGGTAAAACCAATGTCGAGCACGCCAACGCAGATGTCACTGCCTGCTAGCTTCAATGCGTGATAGGCCTCAGCGCCGATTTCCTCGACACCCTCACTGGTCGTTAGTGGCAGCCCTGTCGGGGGACGCGTAATGAGGAAGAGACCCGACACCTCAGCCAGACGTGGGAGATCAGCGATGGCGAGCGTAGCCTGCCCCCATTGCCCAGTCGCACCCTCCCAGCGCAGCGAGGGGACCCGTGCTTCGCAGGCGGCCTGCAAATCCGCTGCCGCAGCGTCGCCCGGGCCGGTGTCGAGCTGGACACGCAGGTACCCCTGGTTGAGGAGGGCCAGATCGACGTGGAAGAAAGGAGAGAGCGGCAGGCAGGCCTCCCCGGGGGAGCAGCGGGCATGTGAGCCGGCAAGTAGGGTGTCCACGGCGTGGGATTGGTAGAGGTGGTAGCACCAAGGTTCCAGTTTTTCCTCCAGCAGTTTGTCGGCGGCTGGGTTGGGCCCCGCCAGGCAGATAGAGGTCCCAAGCCAACACAGGACCAACCAGAGCAACACTGCCCAGTGAAGACGAGCGTCCCTAGAGGAGGCTGTCTGCGAGCGTTGCAAGAGGGCAATCAATCTGTCCAAGTGGCCTGTGGGCTGACAGTCTCGTTCAGGATGATCCATGGACGCACCTTCTTTGGTGTCCGACAAACTCGCATCCACCCGAAGCGCGGGCCCTTACTATGGCAACTCCCAAGCCAACGTTATCCCGCTCCAGCCGCCGGTCATGGGGAGCGACTGCGCATCGTTTCCCGGAACTGCTGCGCGCTGCGCGCTGCTCCACAACCACTCGCAGCCGAGCCTTGCGGCTCCAATGCTTCCGAGGTTGAGACGCAGTCCCACAAGCGCTCCCGCGGCCAGCCAGTTGCCAGTTCCATGGGACTTCAGGGTCAAGGCGGCCCCCGGCACACGTGTTGACCAATCCTCACGGAACCATGCCCATGCCACCTGTGGTCCCCCCCAAAGCGCCAGACCAGCGGATATTTGGCGGTGACAGCGCAGCTGCAGGCGGATCGGCAGGAACTGCATGTCGGTTTCAGCGTGGTCAATAAAAGCGACGCTCATCGGGGACCCGCCTGCAAATGAGTAGGACACTTGCGCTACAAAATCTATGACAACATCTATACAACGGCGCTGGAGAGGAACACATGAGAACACGGGGCTTATAGGGGAACCGTATAGATCCGTGAGCCGGTCATCGTGGAACGTGATGCGCTCCACCCCTAAGGCCAACTTCCCGCCAGTCCAGGCATACCCGCATCTTGCGTCCAGGCCGCACAGCAGGCCGAATGTAAGGATGAGTACCGGAAAGGCGGGCAGGATTACTGCGCGCCCTCGCACTCTAGGCCTCATCAGCACTCCTCCTGGGTTCGGCGAGATCTGCCCTGCATCCACAGACAGATCCCTCAAGATCCGATGGCACTCGATGGCCTCAGCAGTTGCCGGGACCGAGCAGTGGGCTACAAGAGACGGCGCAGCCAGCTGCGCAGGCGATGTCTGATTGCTTGTCGCTCCTTCAACAGCCTGCGCAATTCCGGGATGGCGGCCCGCATGGCCTCCTGGCCCGCGGTGCAGATGGGATCGACAGCCCCAAAGTTGGCCCAGTGGAAGCAACTCACGTCTGGCCTAACCACGATGTCAGCCTCGCGGAGCACGAGCCTGTTCAAGCGGTCGCGCGTAATCTCATCTGTCCGAGTGAGTACGTCCATGCCTGTCTTGTACTCATCCTTTTCTGGCGAGAAGGATGGGATATCCAGACCGAGCACCAGATCGGCGCCCAGGCTGCGGCAGATGTTCACCGGTACGCGATAGGGGCCGCCGCCGTCGATGAGCAGCTCGTTCTCCATGAGCAGCGGCGGGAAGACGGCCGGGACCGCGCTGCTGGCGTAAATGGCGCTGACGAGATTGCCTGTGCGGAAGATGTGAGGCTTTCCACTCAACAGATCCACCGCGACGGCGGCAAAGGGCAGGTGCAGATCCTCAATATCCGTGCTGCTGAAGAGTCGCTGAAGGGGTTCAAGCAGGCCCTCGGCATTTTGCATCGCTGGCGACGTGAAGGTCTTGAAGCTGAGAATCTTGCGCTGGATGGAACGTCGGAGCCCGCCGAAGAAACCGAGGTTCTCGGGTAGCATTTCATCGCGAACGAATGGTTCCCAGCTGGCTCTAAAACTGGGGTCGTCCGCGTAGATCCGGACCTTGGCGGCCACCTGTTTGGCATCCAGCGACTCGGCATAGAGAGCGCCGACGATAGCGCCCATGCTGGTCCCCGCGATGCAGGTGGGATAAATCCCTTCCTCCTCGAGCACAGTCAGGATCCCGACGTGGGCCAATCCCCGTGCACCGCCACCGCCCATGGCCAGTCCAAGTCGGGGTATTCGTGATGGGTCGCCCATATAATGCATCTCCGATGCCCAGCAATGGCGTGCAAGACCATCGTATATTCTGCGTGGCAGCTTGCTGGCGAAGGATGCGCGAGGAGGAATCCCGAGGCAAGCTGAATGGTTCAAGATTAGGGCTCGCGGGAATGGCCCAAGGTTGGATACGCGCTGCGGGGAACGAGCTGGACATCGGCGAGGGTTTCGGGAATCCGAGGGGTTTCTCGGTTTTCTGACATGCATAGACATCCTAGGAGGCACGCGGTGCGCGCGGGGTCTGCCATGTAACCGAAGGTGATATAGTTGGTTAGGCAAGAAGGAGCGCAGGTGGTCTCCGTTCATCCACCTGGCGCTTATTGGCATGAATGCTGCAAGATAAGAAAAGTGGTTGTTTGCTCTCTCTCACAACCAATGGGCCGTCGCGGGGACGGCTGCCGACCTTGGTCAGACAGACGAAGATTAGGATGCATTCGCGATAGCCGTCCTGATGACGTCTAGAGTCGCCGAGGCCAGCGGCCGTGCCCCGTGAGGCGCACTTGCCTCTCTCCGCTAGGCAGGGACGCGATCATGCTTGAGAACCTCAGGCACGGGACTATTTCTTGAACCGCCCATCCTACCCCTCTGCGTATAGGTTATGGGGTTTTTCTATTGACATTCCTCCCGGCCCTAGGCTAGTGTCTCGCGGCGGTGAATGTTCATTATGAGAGATGACATCACCGAGATAGAAGAGGTACACCCAACGCAAGAAGGGGGGCGATTGCTGAATGCCCGGAATTCGGGTCAAGGATGGTGAATCCTTCGAGAGCGCGCTGCGTCGTTTTAAGAAGAAGTGCGAGAAGGCAGGCGTTCTGTCAGATCTTCGAAAGCACCAGCATTTCGAGAAGCCGAGCGAGCGGCGTAAGCGCAAGGAGAACGCCGCGCGTCGCAAGGCATTGTCGCGGACCCGGTCTCGCTAGCGTAGGTGGTTTGGACCGGTTCCGCATCTGCACCTCATCCATCATCGCCACTGTTAGCAAGATCCATTTGTGGGTTCTGAAGAGCGCGATGGTGTCCATTGCTTGAGGCCGGAGGAACGGGTGAACGCCCACGCGTTGCGGGCCCTCGAGTTTGAGCGGGTCCGGGATCTGCTCGCGGAGCGTGCTGTGTCGCCCCCCGGACAGGAGCGGGCACGGCAGCTCGCGCCCCTTACGGATCAAAGCCGGGCCGAAGCCCTCCTGCAAGGTGTGGATGAAGTCGTTTCATTGCGCTTGCGGCGGACCAGTTGGCCAGACCTCCGATTCGCTGACCTGAGACCCACGTTGGATCAGGGGCGCCTTGAGGGGGCCGTGCTCCAACCTGAACAGCTGCTTGATGTCGCCAGGTGTCTTGAGGTCGCTTGCCAGGTCTCGGACTTGTTCTGCACTGACGAGCAGCGAGAGAGGCGGCCACATCTGGCGCTGCTGGCGGAGCGATTGGTCGTGGAACGTGAGTTCCCGCGCAGGATAGAGCGCGCATTCGATCCATCCGGCGAGATGCAGGATGATGCCAGCCCCGCCTTGAGATCAATCCGTTCGCAGCTGATGCACTGCCGCCGTGAAGCGAGCAAGCAGCTAGAGCGCTTGAGCCGTGGGCTTGGTGGGAGCGGCGAAGAGACGCTTGTGACGCTGCGGGGTGGGCGCTACGTGCTCAGCGTAGCGGTTTCGGAGCGTCGGCGTCTCCAAGGGATCGTGCAC
>JAGMDA010000714.1 GCA_023128935.1 Candidatus Eiseniibacteriota bacterium
AGCTTCATAGTATCCGGCAAAGCGCGCCGTGAGGTGCGTTTGCCTCTGCCGCAGGAAGTAGGTGACGCCATCCTCAGTTATCTGGCATACAGGCCCGAGGTCCAAACGGATCGGATATTCATTCGGGTTCAACCACCGTTGCGGCCATTTCGTTCTGCACAAGCCGTCTCTACCATCGTGGCCAGAGCCATGCGTCGGGCTGGTGTCGTTGCTCCGTCCTATGGCGCCCACATCCTGCGGCACACGGCCGCGACAGAAATGCTACGTCAAGGAGCTTCCCTTTACGAGATCGGCGCTGTTCTTCGTCATCGCTCCATGGATATGAGCGCGTACTACGCCAAGGTTGATGTAGGTCTTCTGAGGCAGATTGCCCTGCCTTGGCCGGAGGTGCTCTCATGCTGATGAAAGCTGTAGATTCGTACCTCTCCATCCGGCGTGCAGCGGGGTTTGAACTTGAGGTTCCGGAGTATCTCCTTCGTAGTTTCGCTCGCTTTGCAACCGGACATGGGGAAACGCACGTAACCACACGGACTGCCATCGAATGGGCGAGTCAGGCGCCGTCCCTGAGTCAGCGGGACCATCGTCTCAAGACCGTCATCCGCATGGCGCGTCATCTCAAGGCCGAGGATGAGCGGCACGAAGTACCGCCCAACGGCGTGTTTGGCTACCGGAAGACGCGGCGTGTGCCCTTCCTCTACACCCAAACAGACATCAACCGCCTGATTCAAGCTGCCTCTCAGCTTGGCCCTCCGGGATCCCTGCGACCCCATACCTACAGTACGTTGCTTGCACTACTCTCAGTGACCGGGCTTCGTATCTCGGAGGCTCTGGCACTTTGCCTTGGTGACGTTACTGCGGATGGACTGATCATCCGCAGGACGAAGTTTCAGAAGAGCCGACTTGCCCCTCTCCACGAAACGACCGACGCCGGGCTTGAGCGATATCTGGTGCGGCGCAGGAGAGCAGCTCCGACTGACGACCATGTCTTCATATCCTTGCAGGGGACGGGCCTCAGCCGATCTGGTGTCCAGTGGACCTTTCGCAACCTCTTGAAAACAATCGGCCTCGAGCCCAAACCAGGTGGGCGCCGGCCGCGGATCCATGATCTTCGCCACGGATTCGCGATCCGGGTGCTGGAGGATTGCCCTGAAGGCCGTGACAACGTCGGCCGACACATGCTTGCCCTATCGACCTATCTGGGGCACGCCAACATCTCTGACACCTACTGGTATCTGGAAGCCACGCCCAACCTGATGCGAGATATCGCTGATGCTTCCGAGGCCTTCCTGAAAGGAGATAGACTATGACATCGATCGCACCTCATATAACCGCCTTCCTGCACGACTACCTTACCATCCAACGAGGGACAAGCCAACACACCTGCGATACCTATGCTTACGGCTTTCGATTACTCTTTCAATTTGCCAGTGAGAAACTCAAACTGCCACCGTCAGCGATGCATCTTGAGCAGATCGATGCTCCGTTGGTGACCGCCTTCTTGGAGGACCTCGAAGTCGTTCGCGGATGTACGGCGAGTACCCGCAATGTTCGGCTCGCGGCCATCAGATCCTTCTTCCACTTTCTCGAGTACCGACTGCCTGCCGCCCTGGATCAGATTCGTAGAATCCTTGCGATTCCCTACAAGAAGGTGAATACCCGGCTAGTTCCCTATCTTGATAGGATGGAGATGCAGGCCATTCTTGATGCGCCGGATCCCCACACGCGC
>JAGMDA010000715.1 GCA_023128935.1 Candidatus Eiseniibacteriota bacterium
TACGCATGCGTTCAGAGGAGGGTTTTCACTCCGCAACCAAGTGGCTGAGGATCGAGATTGAGCGACGCGGCATCTATGTGCTGACAGCCGCGGATCTGATCGCAGCGGGCGTCACCGATGCGGTAGATCTCAGTGCCCTCAGACTGTTCTGCGGCCCAGCAAATGAGCTGCCCGACTCAGCGGTGGTTGAAGAACTCCCGGAATGGATGGAGCCCTGCGCGCTTTGGATTGAGCCTGCCCAAGACCAGACATGGGGTGAGGACACCCGGGTCTATTTCCTGGGCAACGGCCCTGACGGATGGTGCGCCGATCTCGGTCTGCCCGAGACGACACGGGATCGCTACTATGCCCACCCCACTTCCAAGCACTTCACATACTGGCTCTGCTGGGATGGTCTCTTCCAAGGCGAGCCAATGCGGGTCAAGGAGATCGACGCAGCGCCGGGAACAATGGAACTGATCAATACGGCCCGCGCGCGCATCCATGTAGAGAAGAATACGAAATACGACTCCCGCCCCCGGGAAGCTGGCGTGACCTGGGAGCGTTTCTTCTACACCAGCATCCGTGCGGACTCATCTGCAGGGGCTTTTGTGTATCTGGATTTGGATGGCGTCGTTCCCGGCAGCAGCGCCGCATACCGTGTGTCGCTCTGGGGCAGGAATTGGCGAGTCGACCAGTACGTAACACACACCGCGGTCATCGAGGTCAACGCTCGCAGCCTGGCCGAGGTGTCTTGGATGGGCGTTGGCGGGGCCCTGGCCACGGGTGAGATAGAGGCCGAGACAGTCCGGAACACGGTGGCCGTGCGCGTTCCTCCGCGATATGACTACGCTGACAAGGCACTCATCGATCAGATCTACTTGGCATGGGTGGAGGCGGAGTATGAACGCGCGCTGACCATGGAGCGTGATTCGCTGGAGTTCTTCATCTCGCCGGATGACCTTGCAGGGCGTGGTGTGCGCATCTCGGGGCTTGCGGAAGCCACTGGCTGGATGCTGCTGGATGCTAGCGACCGGCGCAACCCGGTGCTCCTGCAACCGCGGTATGCCGAGAGCGAGGAAGGCTACGCTGCTGAGTTCCTTCTTGAGCTGAGTGATTCAAACGCACACATGGTTTTACTAAAGCGTTCCAAGGCTGCCTCACCTGCGCGGATGACGTTGCGCAAGTGGGGCGAGGCACCTTGGGGGGATGCCCCTCTGCGTCAATGCACCGCACCGATCGACTTTCTGATCGTGACGGGAACCAAACTCCTGGAAGTGGCCGAAAGCCTGGGCGAACACCGGCGTCATTACTTCTGGGGTGGGGCGGGCGATTCCAGTATGCCCGGGCGGGTGGCGGTTGTGACGATCGACCAGGTCTGCGACGAGTTTGCCTGGGGCCAACACGACCCCAACGCAGTGCGCAACTTGGCCTCCTTCGCGCGCAGCATGTGGAAGGGGGGTGGTGCGTATCCTACGCTCTCCCATCTCTTGCTTATGGGCGACGCGTACTATGATCCGCGCGACTACCTGGGAACTGGGTCGCAAGACATTGTTCCCAGCCATATCTTCTACGAGCAGCGTTTCCAGACCTCAACGCTCTGGCAGCCCGCCTTTATCGCCGACGACTGGTTTGGACTGCTGGACGGTCCGGATGACCGGCTTCTGGATCTCGCCGTGGGCAGGCTGACGGTCGGAACGCCGGATGAAGCTGGCGCTGTTGTTGAGAAGATCATCGCCTATGAGACAGATCCTCCGTTGGGCGATTGGAGGACGCGCTTGATCCTGGCTGCCGATGACATCTGCCAGGGCTACAGTCGCGACGGTATCGGGTATCAGCACATGCAAGATAGCGAGAAACTGAGCAACATCTGGGCACCGAGAGATGCCAGGCAGGGGAAGGTCTACCTGTATGAGTATGGCAGCGAGTGCAAGTACAGCCGCAAGCCGGGGGCGACAGAGCAGCTGTTGAATGCTGTGGCCCACGGGGCACTCTTGTTCAACTTCATCGGGCATGGCAG
>JAGMDA010000716.1 GCA_023128935.1 Candidatus Eiseniibacteriota bacterium
CAAACCCTCCCGGGCATGGCCGACTTTTAGAATCTGGCGGATTACTGCCGAGATCCTCAGATCCAGGAAGAAGCGCATGAGCGGGACGATCCCGGGAAGCCTGCCCAGTGAGCAGACCGATCCCACACCCAGGGCTCCATAGAATTCATTGTGCCCCAGGTATATTATGATCAGGTCTGGTTCGTGCTCGAGGATCCCGGGTATGAAGTCCAGCGCAGTGTGGCTATTCACGGCGGTCATCCCGCAGTTGACCACCTCGATTTTCCGTGACGGAAGGAAAGTTTGCAGCTGTGCGGCAAGCAGCCCACCAAAGGAGGCGTGTGAGTGGTAGGGGAACCCCGCCATACTTGACCCGCCCAGGCAGAAGAAACGGAAGGTTCGGGGGCCTTTCTCCTTCGGAAAGAACTGGAATCCAAGCCGTGGCATGTATGAACGCATAGCGGGAGGGAAGTAGCGAGCGCCGACATCAGGGTTCGTGACGAATCCATCCAACGCGTGGACATGCACCGCCTTGAAGAGCGGCTGAGGGGTTGCAACATGGAGCAGGCGCAGCGATCCTTCAAGCACTGCAAGCAGCAGGAAAGGAACCAGCATGAGCACTGCCCAGAATAGGGCCTTGCGGCTCCGGGGTATCTCGCTCATGGCGGTTGGCTCCTTTCCGGTAATCCTTGTGCGGGAGTCTGGGAAACCAGGCCCCGCGGGCGTGTTCCGCGGGATGATACCGGATCATTGCGATCCCGCTCAATGTCGGTAAGGTTCCTTGGAACAGTGCCAGTAGAACTTGTCCCTCCTTTAGGTATAGGTGCCTTGCCCAAATAGGTGCCTTCCCCAAGTCTGCGGTGGATTGCGGGCGGTCTCTGGAGCTGGCCTTCCGCGGGCCGATAATATAAGCTTGGGGTTTACGTAAGGCTCCGTGGCTCGCCTGGCATCGACCGGCAGCATCGACCGGCAGCATCGGCGGGCGGTAGCGGAGGGTCAGCATCGGGGAGCAGCGCGGGGAGCAGCAGCGGGGGCTTTTCAGAAACGCAGGGGAGATTATCGGTAGTGTGGATCCTGGGAATCTCATGCTTCTACCACGACAGCGCGGCAGTGCTCTTGCGCGACGGCGAGATCGTCGCCGCCGCACAGGAAGAACGCTTCACGCGCCGGAAACACGACCCCGCATTCCCGGCCAATGCCATGCGCTACTGCCTTGCTGAGGGAGGCCTACGGGCCGAGCAGCTTGACTTGGTTGCTTTCTATGAGAAACCGTTCATCAAGTTCGAGCGCATCCTGGAGACCTATCTCACATTTGCTCCACGAGGCTTCCCGTCCTTCATTATGGCGCTTCCGCTCTGGCTGAAGCAGAAGATCTGGATGAAGGAGCTGATCCTCAAGGAACTTGCGGGTTATACAGGCAAGATCCTCTTCCCGGAACACCATGAGTCCCACGCAGCGTCGGCCTTCTACCCCTCGCCCTTCCCAGAAGCTGCGATTCTGACACTGGACGGTGCCGGGGAGTGGGTCACCACAGCCTTCGGCGTTGGGAAAGGCCATGATCTTGACCTTCACAAAGAACTCCGTTTCCCCCATTCCCTGGGTCTCCTCTACTCAGCCTTTACCTACTTCACCGGCTTCAAGGTCAACTCCGCCGAGTACAAGATCATGGGACTCGCGCCCTATGGGGATCCAAAGTATGTCGACGCAATCCTGACTGAGCTAATGCACCTCAAGGAGGATGGCTCTTTCCGGATGAATATGGATTACTTCGACTACTGCGCGGGCCTAAAGATGACATCCACAAAACTCGACCGGCTCTTTGGCGGCCCGCCACGGAGGCCCGAGAGCCCGCTCACGCAGCGGGAGATGGACCTGGCGAGATCCGTGCAGGTCGTGACCGAAGAGGTCGTGCTTCGGATAGCTCGCCACATCCATGACGTCACGGGGCAAAGACGGCTCTGTCTTGCGGGCGGAGTTGCTCTAAACTGCGTGGCTAACGGCCGGTTGCTGCGTGAAGGCCCGTACGAGGCACTCTGGATCCAACCGGCGGCCGGCGATGCGGGGGGCGCTCTGGGCGCCGCGCTGCTGTGCTGGCACCGCTATCTGAACAAGCCGCGACAGGTCGACGGCGAGCACGATCTGCAGAAAGCCAGCTACCTGGGGCCCGCCTACAGCGACGAACGCATCGCGCGCTTCCTGGACGACTATGAGTTGCCCTATCACCGCCTGACGCGCGAGGAAATCCCGGACCGGGTCGCGCAGCTCATCGAGGAGCAGAATGTGGTCGGGTGGTTTCAGGGGCGTATGGAATACGGCCCCCGGGCGCTCGGATCCCGCAGTATCCTGGGCGATCCGCGTTCGCCGAAGATGCAGTCTGTGATGAATCTGAAGATCAAACAACGGGAGTCATTTCGCCCGTTCGCCCCGTCTGCGCTCGTGGACTACGCGCCGGACTTCTTTGAAATCGACCGGCCGAGCCCGTACATGCTGCTTGTCGCGCCGGTAAGCGAAGACCGCCACATCGCAATGACCGCGGACCAAGAGGGGCTCTTTGGCATTGACAAGCTCAATGTCCCCCGCTCTGACATCCCGGCGATCACCCACGTGGACTACTCGGCGAGGCTCCAGACCGTATCCAAGACGGACAACCCCCTCTACTATGATGTGATTGATGCATTCCGGCGCCGGACAGGCATCGCCCTCGTGATTAATACGTCGTTCAATGTACGCGGCGAGCCAATTGTCTGCACACCGGAAGATGCCTTTCTCTGTTTTATGAGGACCGAGATGGACTATCTCCTGATGGGCTCCCTCTTGCTGTACAAGCAAGAGCAGCCAAAGAGCCATGACCGGCTGGAGTGGAACCAGGAGTTTGAGCTTGACTGACCAACGAGACCAGCCTGGCAATGGTGAAGGCGTGAAGCCGAGCAACACCACACCGAAGAACGGCCCCACAGTGGGCGGTAGCACTGGACCTGATTGCGCTACCCCCAGGCGCAGCCGCGCAATCCGAGGGGGTGCTCTCGCGCCGGAAGGCACGGGCTCAGCGGTTCGAGACGTTGAGCGCAGACGGCTGCGGAGCTTCGGCCTGACGGTAGGTGCGGCCTTCTGCATCCTCGCCGCCCTTCTCCTCTGGAAGGATAGGGGGAGCTGGCCAATCTTTGCGGCACTCGGGGGTTTGTCGCTCCTGATGGCAGGACTGGCCCCGATGGCCTTGAGGCCTATCGAGCGGGTGTGGATGAGAGTGGCCCGCGCTATGGGTTGGGTGATGACGCGGGTCATCCTCGGGATCATTTTCCTGGTAATCTTCACCCCGGCGGGATTGATCATGAAGCTGCTTCGCAAAGACCCCATGGAAC
>JAGMDA010000717.1 GCA_023128935.1 Candidatus Eiseniibacteriota bacterium
ATCGGTGTGGCCGGCGGGAATAAGGTCCCAGCCCTTCACCCCCCCCGCCTCAGGTGGCTTGACCTTGATCCCCGAGTTGAGGGTCACGACCGTTTCCTTGCCAGCTGAGACGTGGACATCCCGCGAGACCACAGTGGGCGCAGGGCTCCGGTAATAGGTGATGCTGAAGTGGTAGTCGCCGGCCGGCACCGGCTTGGGCTTGAACAGGTAGTAGCCATTCCCGTGGGAATGAAGAGTGACCAATGGCGCCCCGCTGGCGGCAGTCAGGGTGACTGTTTCGGCCGGCATCTTGCTGAGGGATGCGGCGATGTTGAAGGCCACCGTGCCCAGATTCACCTCGGTGGTTTCCCCGCCCTTTACCTCCCAGATCCCGTAGGACACCTCCGTGGGATCCTTGTAGTTAGGGTTGGCAAACCCCATGACGATCTCATACTCCCCGGCCATAAGTGGATGAAGCGAGTTGGCCTCCGGCGAAGAAGCCTTCTTGACCACCTTGCCGTCCGTGGTACGCACGATGGTCACTGCTGCAATGCTTATCTTGCCCGCAGCCGGCATGTTGAGCGCTAGCTTACCAATTTTGGAGACCGCCTTCACGGTCTTGGTCTTGGCCTGCTCCACCTGACGGGTGACATCCTCCTTGACGGATTCCATCGCCGCCAGCAGGGCGTCGGCATCTTCGGCGCCGAAGTAAGTGCCCCCACCGGCCTGAGCCAGACACGCCAGTTGTTCCTGTTCTGCTTCGCCGACCCCGAAGCCCACCACGTGGAGCACGAACTTGATCCCCGTGGACTTGAGCGCGGCGACCGCTCCGCAGGGGTCGTCATCACAGGTCTCCTTGCCATCACTCACCAGGATGATGGTTGTCTCCTCCTCCTTGCTTTTCAGCGTTTCAGTTACCATCTGGATCGAGCGGGCAATCGGGGTCTTCCCCTTGGGGTTGATCCCTTGGACCGCTTCCAGTAGGGCGTCGCGATCGTCGCTGCCGGCCGGAATGAGGATCTCCACGTCATTGCAGTTGCCCTTCTCGCGGTGCCCGTAGACTGTCAGCCCCACCTTGACCTCGCCCGGGAGTGCCGGCACTATATGCGCCATCACACGGCGGGCCACCTCGATCTTGGTTTCCTCCCCAACGCGCTTGGTTTCCTGTCCAACCCGCCTAGTCTCCTCTCCTATCCGGCCCCACATGCTCCCCGATCCATCCAGGATGAACATGACTTCCGGAAAGGCTGGAGCCGCTGCCTGGCAAAGGTTGATGGCAACCAGCAGACATAGGCCGAGCAACAGTGCGGGCGTGAAGCGTATGCGCAGCATGGGATTTGCCTCCGTGATTGGGGATCGCACTTCTGCTGCCGGATATCGGCAGTGGGCGATGGGATCTGGGGTAGAACTCTACACCGAGGTCATGGCATTCCACGGTAGGGCGATTGTGTGAGGGTCGATCCTGTAGCATTCATGTCCCGCATAGAGAATCAGACCTGGCATGATCTTCTCCTTGGGGTAGCTTTCCCGGAATGCTCGCAGGCCCCTCGTGTCATGCCGACTTAGGTTGGACTTGCACTTGATCTCCATGGGGTGGAAGGCACCATCTAGCTCCAGAATGAGATCTACTTCAGCGTGGCCTTGGGTCCGCCAATGGTAGGCCTGGGGCGGCATGGCCAGATCGGTGAACTGCCGGTGGATGAGGTTTACTGCCCAGGATTCGAAGAATGCGCCCAGCAGCGGACTGGCTGCCAGTGCATCGGGCGATGAAATCCGCTGCAGATAGCAGGTCAGTCCTGTATCGCGCACGTGCCCTTTGCGCTTGCTGCTCAGACGCTTGATGGTGTTGCCATGGTACGGAAGGAGTTCCAACCACTGGTAGGTGTTTGCCAAGAGATCGAGCCACCTGCGCGCAGTTGTAGGGCTCACGCTCACATAGCGTCCCAATTGCGAGGCATTGATCTCCTGCGAGGTCAGGGCGGCAGCTAGAGCGAGGAAGCGCTCGAAGTCTGCCAGATCGCGTATGTTTTCCATCAGCCTGATGTCGCGCTCTATGTAGGTCTGAACGTAGGATCCGAAGTAGTCGGGAACGATACTGTCAGGTGCATCCAACAGACCAGGCAAGGAGCCTCGCCATAGACAATGCACCAAGCTTCGCGTAGGTGGCGTGCTCTGCGCGGTGATGTCGAGTAGCGAGAACGGATCCTCCAGATAGCTTTTCAGCCAGCCTTCATTCCGCCCGCCCCCAGCCATTTCGACGAGGGTCATCCCGTCCAGATGCAGAATCCCGACCCGTCCCGCCATGCTCTCGGCCACTGACCGTAGCGCGCTCAGATTCTGTGATCCGGTTAGGAAGTACTGCCCCGGCTGATCGCGCAGATCGACCCTGCGCTTCAGTGCGGGCAGGAGTTCGGGTACGTACTGGATCTCATCCAGGATCAGGGGTGGGGGGAAGTTGTCCAGGAACAGGTCAGGATCCCCGCGGACACCGAAACGGTCCTGAACCGGATCGAAGACGATCGCCTTGAGGTCGGGGAAGGCATGCGCAAGCAGCGTGCTCTTACCCACTTGCCGAGCACCCACCACAAGCACGACCTTGAAATGACGGGAAAGCTCCGCGAGTTTCCTCTCCGCATGTCTGGGCCTGTACTGCATTTGCACCTCAATTTACCTGCCATTCTAGTCATACTATGAACGTTCTGCAAGGGAATTCAGCCTGCCAATGGAGAGTGGGGGCGTCGGGCATGCATGGATGACCTGAAGAGGCTGACTTTCTACGGATCAGGGTGGCACAATGGCCCTGTAGGATAAGATATACGACCGTCAACTGGGTGTACCGGCGTCAATCGGGTGTACCGGTGTCAATCGGGTGTACCAGCATCAATCCAAATGCACCAGCATCAATTGCGATCGAGGCCGCAGAGCTAAGGAGAGCAGTATGATCATTTCGGGCCACCGGGTTTGTCTGCGGGATGTGTGTGCTTCGGATCTTGAGGATTACAAGCGATGGTTCACCCCGGGGAAGCCCTGGCAGGCGTGGGACGCTCCCTGGGAAAACACCAAGGAGAACCTAGCGCGCTTTCGCGTGCAACTGCTCAAGCGCCTGCAGGAACCCCCGCCCGATCCGCGCACCCGGTTGGAGATCGAGACTGCCGAGGGACGCCACCTGGGATGGGTTACCAGCTGCTCGGCGGACCAGCATACGCATGGGCGGGAGTGTGGCATCGATATCGCCGAGGAAGGTGCCTGGGGACAAGGGTTGGGACGAGAGGCTCTCACCCTTTGGGTGGGGTATCTCTTCAGTGCACATGGCCTGTCGCGCGTCGGCCTCGGCACCTGGAGCGGTAACGAGCGTATGATCCGCCTAGCCGCGCGCATCGGGATGCGCGAAGAGGCCCGCTTTGCTGCCGCCCGCCAGTTTGCGGGACACATCTACGATGGCGTGCGTTGGGGCGTAACCCGGGAGGAATGGGAGCGCTATGAGGCCCCGTGCAGTAACGGGCTACGCCGCTACACACCGGTTGATTGGGAGCTGACGGTCGAGCTGACCCGCCAGCTGTACCAACACCACCGGAGCCTTCAGCGTGGTCCCGCCTTCAC
>JAGMDA010000718.1 GCA_023128935.1 Candidatus Eiseniibacteriota bacterium
CACATGCGTGGGCATAGATGCGAGTCTTCCCTCTGGGTGGCACAAGGGCGCGGTCCAATTGCTTCTGCCACAATACGCTCCTCTTGATCTCCGGCTTGCCTGGCAGAAAACAGATGATCCCCAGGTCGGAGGTGAAGACCAACTCATCCTCACCGTCCCCGTTGACATCGCCAAGCACAAAGCTGGCGTTCTTTTCTTGTGCACCGGGGGCGGTAGAGAGTTCCCTCAAGTGATGCCCGACGAAGTGCGTCCAGAGCGGTAGACGATCGAGATTCGTGGGACGTGACCGAACGTGGGCCATGATGCCAATCGCTGCAGCGGACACCACCAGCAGGATTAGGCCAACGAGGGCCTGTTGTTGATTCAGCCGATACATTGGATCGCGTCAGTACTTCATTTCAAAGGAGCAAGTGCCATAAACCTCATTGGAGACTAGCATAACGGGCTGTCAGAGTGAAGGACAATCCCAATGATCCCCTGCGCCATTCACGCCTGATCGATCTGCCAAGCACCACCGAACGGGCATCGATCCAACCCTGTGCGGGCCCATAGTACAGGGTAGCCAGTGCAACTCGCTTCCAGAACTCCAGCAGGTCATAACTCAGGGCTTTATCGGGGGATCGAGAACGCGAGAGCCAGAACGAGTTCCAGAAGGCTATGCGTTCGCTTGACTCCTGGAGTTGCGCTAGCTGTTCCCGGTGTGCGATGAAGTCGCAGGAGAAGAAAGGCTCGCGCTCCTGGGGTGTCATGGCTTCAAACGCCTGCCGAAAGGACATCAAGGCTTCCGCAGGCTTCTGCAGATCGAGATTCAGTAGGGCGTTCAGTATGCGTGCCTTGGTATGTCCCGGTTCGCCGTCTAGAACGGCTCGAGTTGCAAGCAGTGCACTGACCAAGTGAAGCCTGGCATCGTCGAGTTCTCCGTCCCAGGTCCTTTCTAGAGCTAGGTTGGGATGGACATACTGCATCTGAGCTTTAATCTCTGCCCACCATGACGGATCGTGTGCAGTTCTCCCTTGCTCGGCATGGGTACGCGCGCAATGTAGCACCCCAGTCGCTCCATGTGCTGGGGATCCAGCGGCGTTACACGCGCCACCTACTCCTCCCCCAGCACCGTAAACCGCCGCCGCAGCTCATCACCGGTCTCATCAACCAGAGTCAGCAGGTGCTCACCGGCCGCCGGCGCCAGCTCGAGCTGATGGATCTCCCGGGTGAATCCGCAGTAGACCTCATCCAAATGCCAGAAGATGCGGGCCGTGGGCCGGCGGTGGACAGCCTCAAAAACCGTGCGGCCCACTTCGCCATCCAGTTCGGTAGGTACGTAGACCGTGCTTCCATCTAGGGGATAGATGCAGGTCATCGCGGGTTCGATCAGGTCGTCAATGCAGTCGCGGCAGTCAGCCCGAAAGGGCGGTAAGGGACGATAGTCCGGGTGCCCGCGCTGATAGTAGGTCTCCATGACCGGGGGTAGAACAAACCATTGTACGGGCACCATGTCGGCGATCGATTCACAGTCGCTGTGCACCTGCCACTCCTCGCTCGCATCACAATGCACTAGCCGGCAGTAGTTGCAAGTCTGGCCACGGCATGCGCTGCGGGGGATGCGGACGGTTTTGGTAACCGCGCAATCCCGTCCGCATCTCATGCCACTGTGCGAGCAGATCTCAACTGCCACCATATCCTCACGCGGCTCGATGAACCAGCCACCGCCGCCGAGCAGGTCGAACAGCTCGAATAGGATCGGAGCAGCCGCTTCGTGACCCATCAGACCAGGGCGTCCTTCCCCACTCGCATTGCCCACCCACACGCCCACTGCGTACTGCGGCGTGACACCAATGGCCCACGCATCGCGATAGCCCTGACTGGTCCCGGTCTTCCATGCTACTTGCCTCGAAGATGTGAATCGGCGCCAGTATCGCTCAGCGCCCGGGCGACTGACCTCCGAGATCGCCTCAAGAGTCGCAAAGCACACGCCAGGACTAAGGCAATGATCCCCCGTCGCATCATCCAGATTCACACATCTCGCCAGCGATGCATACATGTTCACCGCGTCCCAGAGCGTTGCCTCCGCGCCCCCCAGGATAAGGGAGAGCCCGTATTGGTCGGGGGACCTTGTCAGCGTGGTCATCCCCAGTTTGCGCAGTCGATCGGCGAAGTGATGGACCCCATGCGAGCGCAGCATCCAGACCGCAGGCACGTTGATGGAACGTACCAACGCCTCCCGTGCAGGCACCGCGCCCAGGTAGTCGCGACTGTGATTCTCAGGGGCAAAGCCGGCGATGCGGGTGGGGATGTCGGGTACGAGCTGATCTGGCAGAATCTCCCCGGACTCGAGCATGCTGGCATACAAGAGTGGTTTCAGGATGCTTCCGGTGCTGCGCGGAGCATGGAGCATATCAACCCAGCCGGCGTGGTGGGTGTCGGCCGGATCGAAGTGATTGCCGATGTAGGCGAGAATGTCGCCGCTGTTCACCTCGCTGATCAGCGCCGCAGCATTGTGAATGCCATTGCCGCGGAGTTGTTCGATATGTCGTGAGACCACCTCTGTGGCCCGCACCTGCAGATCGGCATCCACCGTCGTGTGAACCAGGCCTAAGCCGGTTCGGCTCGCGCGCATGGCTGCCGGCCCATGGGTATAACGCGCAAGCAGGTGGGGAGCCAGCCAGGGAAGTGGCCGCGGCCGATCAGGCAGCGGTTCCCGTTTGGCCAGCGCGCAGGAGAGCGCGTCAAGATGGCCTGCATCCTGCAATCGATCCAGCAGTCGATCCCGCTTCGCCCGCAAGGCCCCCCGATTGCGTCCAGGATGGATCAGAGCGGGCTTGTTGGGCAGCACGGCCAAAGTAGCAGCCTGCGCCCATGACAAATCGTGCGCGCGGCACCCGAAGTAGCGCCAGGACGCCGCCTCCACTCCGACAACATTCCCTCCGAAGGGTGCATGGCTGGCATACAGGCTCAGGATCTCTTCCTTGCTCCTTGCCCGCTCGAGGCGTAGGGCCATCATTGTTTCGCGGAACTTCTGCCGCACACTGCGCGGTTGATTTCCGCACGACAATCTAGCCACCTGCATCGTGATCGTGCTTCCTCCGCTCACCACGCGCCCGGCTTTCAGATTCTGCCACAGCGCGCGGCCAAGGGCGGCCACATCGACACCCGCATGGCGTTCGAAGCGTTGGTCCTCGAACAGCGTCAGGGCAACGCGGAACTTGTGTGGCGAGCTGTCGCGCTCACCGAAGCGCCACTGTCCATCCGCCGCGATCGAAGCCCCCAGCAGGCGCCCATCGCGCGCGAGGAGTGCGGTCGAGAGAGGATCGCCAAACTCAACCATCGCAGCGAGCGCCCAGGCCACGGCGCACGCTGCCATGACCACGGCGGCAGCGCCTAGCAACCACCCTGTGCGACGCCGGGGCTTGGGCAAATTGGACACTTGCGCCTTCCACGATCTCGGCTGCCAGAACCAGACCCGCACCAGGCAGGACCATCGTGTTCGCCAGCGGCTTCGCGCCGCCCATCTGAGTCCCGGGCCCCTCACCGCTACCGCCCCCCATTCGCAACCACTACCTCCACCCACTGCCCCATGCTGCGGGCGTTGATTGTCGCGTCGTACATGGCCTCGACATCAACCAGCGGCAGATAGAACCGCCCCGTGTAGCTGGCATGCAGCCAGGTCTCAACGGTCTTCGTCCCACTTCGCCCCAGGTCGAAGTAAGCGTAGACCCGATCATCGCGGATATCCCGGTACTCGATGCCCTTGTCGTTTTCTTGCATCGACGGGTCCAGGCGCTCGTTGTAAATCTCCCAACCAGAGGGGAAAATCTGGGTCAGTGCGATCTCAGCGTAGTCCCCGCGCACGCCGGCATGGCTCACGATCGCGCGCACTTTGAAGTCTGTTCCTTGCTCGATACGGCTAGGGTTGATCAGCTCATCGTTTGCGTCGAGGTATTCCACCTCGATCCGCATCCCGCTGGCCGCAGGTTTTTCGGCTCCGATCGGTGGTATGCCGGTCATGATCAGGCGCACGAACAGCATACCCGCATCGCTGTTCGCAACCTTTAGATGATGACCACCGGAAACGGTGCTGGGCAGATCAATGCTGGTAAGTGGCTTGTCTGTAAAGACCTCCTGCATTGCCCCCCCGTCGACGGCATACCGGAATCGGAGTCCTTTGGAAACGCCGCTGCCGGCCACAAACCGCGCCATGCTCATGAGTGCATATGCAGTGGTCTGGGTGCTGTGCCAGCCACCATCACGGAGCGCCGCAGCAACCTCGTCAGCCACCGGCTTTGCTCGCTGGAAATCGCCCAGCAGAACCAGCGTCTCCAAGATCATGGCCAGATCGCGCAGATCGGACCCATAGGTGCCCGCTAGCTCGCGATAGGACACCACCTCAGTGTCAAGGTCGCGGGTCATGGTGCTGGCGATCTCGGACTCACCGGCCAACTGGTAGGCCGCCGCCAGCCGCCAGGCGGCCTCGTCCGGCAGCGAGTTTGATTCACGCAGACGATTCATGGCTGTGAGATCCGGCGCACCACGCAATGTAAGGGTGTATAGGCGGTAGGCTTGTACAAACGCCCCTCGCCGGGCTCCACTGTTGCGGAACTGCCGCGCCTTGAGTTCTTGATACGACTGCCATGCGCGCAGCATCGATTCGGGAAGGCGGTAGCCGGCCCGCTGGGCCTCGATCAGGAAGTGTCCGACATAACTGGTCACCCAGGGATTCGGTTCGCGCTCGGATGAGGCAGTGTTGCCCGAGCCTACCGGCCAGTAGCTGAAGCCGCCATTTGGCATCCGGTAGCTACGCAGGCGATCGATGGCAGCCTTGATGTTCAGCTCGATCTCTCTTTGCACACTGGGTTTCAGATCCAATAGCTGGGTCAAATAGAGTTGCGGGAACACCGATGAGGTTATCTGCTCGACGCACCCGTGTGGATAGCGAATCAGATAGCGCAGGCGGCTCTCCAGGTCGATCGGCGGCATCGCAGACAATTCAAGCACGACGCTATTCGTACCCTGCATGCCGCTCGGGCGGAATTCGGTATCCCAGGTGCCATCAGATCCGATCGCGGCACCGATCACATCGACCACCGGTGACCCCGAAACTCGCACATCAACCTCGATTGTCTGCTTCGTCGTCTCAGTCCCGCAGGTGGCGGATGTCTCGACCGTGACGATACCCAGCTCGGGCCTTGTCTTGAGCCGGAAGCGAACGGTGGCATCTCCGGGCTCGGAGAAGAACACCCGCTGGTGGGCCGCACCATCCAGTTCAGCCGGACCGGTGACCATGACCGTGACGGTCACATCCTTGATGTCATCCTCCAGGGCAAAGACGGCCACCGGCAGATCGATCTCCTCCTCCGGTCCCAGGACACGCGGGAGGGTGGGCAGCACCATGAGAGGCTTGCGCACAAAGACATCCTGCTCGGTGCGGCCAAAGGCACCGTCGTGTCCGGCAACGACCATCACACGCACAGAACCAAGGTATTGAGGGATGTCCACCTCATGGGTCCGAGTCTCTCCAGCCCCAAGGATGAACGGACCCAAGAACCGAACCATGG
>JAGMDA010000719.1 GCA_023128935.1 Candidatus Eiseniibacteriota bacterium
CTATCCCGTAGATCCGCCAGCGCTCCACCTCGTATTCGTCACACCCGCTCCAATAGGCCTGGCAGCACCCGGCAGCAGCCCAGCTCCTTCTCTGCGCGGGCTACCCGCGCACCAGCTCCTTCAGGCCGCGCCGCTCCTCCGCATCCAGGCCGCGACCCCAAAAGAGGATGGCGACATAAAGGGCAACGCCGCCAACACCCGCTATCCACGGCCACCGCCCACCAAGAAGAAGGACCGTCAGGGCCATCCCACATGCCGCCGGCGCCAGCGCAAGGAATCCACGCAGCGCCCTGCGGCCAACGCTCTTGCTGCAGGCCATCCAAAGGGACGCCAGGAAGATGATCTCGGCTGCCCCGGTCGCAAAGGCGGCCGCCAGAATACCCCACCTGGGGATGAACACAATATTCAGACCCACGTTTACTCCCACCCCTGTCAGCGCCAGCAGGCTGGCCTGCCGCATCCTGCCCTCCGCCCGCAGGAGCGTGAGAAATGGCCGGCTCAGGCAGATGATGACCAAGCCCGCCATCAGGATGGCCCAGGCTGTCGCCGCGCCCCCATACTCGGACCCGTAGACGATCCGCATCCCCTGCGGCGCCAGTGCCCATGCACCCAAGGCCAACGGGATAGCCGCCGCCGCTAGCGCTTTCAAAGACCCCTCAAGTACCCTTCTCAAGTCCACTGCATCCAGCGTGCTCCGGCTGACAATCGGGAGGAGTGTCCGCTCCGCCATATTCGGAATCAGCTTGAACACTTCCATCAAGCGATAGGCCGCACCGTACAAGCCAACCGCCTCGGCTCCCAAGAAACGATCCAGGAGAATCATGTCAACCCGGTTGTACACAACCGTAATCCATCGCAGTGCACTGTAGGAGGCCCCTTCCCGTATTAAACCCTTCCACTCCGCCAATGAGAGGAACTGCCTGCCATGAAAGGCGCCGAACCGTCCCGCCATGCGGATCGGATAGGACAACGTCAGACACGCACCGGCCAAAAGGGCCAGGAAGAGAGCCACAAGACTGCCCCCAGCGGCAATCAGTACAAGCAGAGCAGCCAGGGCTGCCAAGCGATCGAGCACCTTATACACCGAGGCAGGTCGGAAATCCTCGTGTGCGGCAGGTACGGCGAGGAACGTCTGCGCAATGGCCCTGACGCCACCGTAGAGCACCCCTAATGGAAGGAGCTTGAGAAGGATGCCGCCGTAGGCCAACCCAAGCAGGGCGGACAGGCCCAGAGCCGGAATGAGAAGCATGGCCTCCAAGCAGATCATCGTCGCCAGCAGCGGGCCCAACCGAGCCTGCCGGCGCGCTACATCCCGGATCAGGATCTCATGGAAAGAAAAACCAACCAGGAGTCCGAACATCTCGCTATAGACCAGGACTAGGGTGAGGGTTCCAAAGCCCTCAAGGCCAAGGAGGCGCGCCAGGAGCGCTGTATAAGCAAAGCCAATTGCACGTCCTACCGCTTCGGAGAGCAACAACCAGCGGATGTTCCGGCCCAATCGGCGGAGTGTCGCGCCCATGACCCCTCAGTCTACAGGCTTAGGGATTTCATGTGCTGTCCCACAACGCACATGGCTTCCGGCCACTGCTCAAGGCGCGTCCAAGGCAGAAGGCGGGGCCCAAGCTCCGCTCCTCACAGAAACCCAGATGGAACCCGCGAGCAGGCCGCCAAGGAAGGCAAGCAAGACGATCAATTTGCGCTTTGGACTGGCTTTGACAACTGGTGGAATGGCGACATCCAAGACTTGTACAGTGGGTATGTCCCGGACCTCCTCAAGCATGGCCTGGTAGTACTGCTGCGTCAGCAGCTCATAGACGGTCTGCTGTATGGCCACCTCCCGGGTGAGCCGCGACAGCTCCATGGCGATATCCGGCAGATCGACGACCGGCACGTAGAAGTCCTGGTCGTCAGGCTGGCTCGGTCGATCGCCCATGCTGGACTTGTCGGCCCTGGTCTGGTCATCCCCTCTGAGAAGCTGCCTGTGCCGCTGCCTCAAGGCGGCCAGCTCAACCTGTGCCCGTTGAAGGTCAAAGGTGTCCTGGGTACGGCTTTTCTGCAAGACCTCCACCTCGATCTCCTTGGCCAAGATCTGTCCCTTGAGGACACCCAGCGTCTCGATAATCACCCGGGCCTGCTCGTCGATCGAGATGGCCGCGTGGCGCTTCTGGAACGCAACCAGGCTGTCGGAACCTGTTTCCAGTTCCTGGCGAGTTCGCTTCAACTGGCCTTCCAAGTAGATCCGGGAGTTGCGGGCCTGTGAGGCTCCGCGTTCCTGATGCACCCGATCGAGCTGCAAGACCATTGTGTTCGCTATCTCCGCGGCCAAGCGCCGGGCGCGGGCATCCGGATCCTTGTAGAGGAAGGGAAAGCAGGGTGTGCGGACGATCACATTGATCGCGATCAGGCCCGACTGCTTGCGCGCGATCTTGACTTGCCGCCCAAGCTTCTTCAGGGCAAGCTCCATAGCCAGATCGGGCGACTCGGCATCGATCCCATACACGGTGAGGAGGTCCAGTTCCCGCACAACGCCCGTACGTACGATCCGGCTTCCGAGCATCTCGACGAAGATGGCCTCCGGCGTCGTCGGGAGCGTGATCAGGCCGGCAGGGAGGTTAGCGCCGACGGCCGCGAGCTGGCCGGCCATCGACGCACCTTCGTTCTCAGAGGGAAGGATTGTAGTGCGGGCCTTAAACCCGTGCGGGAGGACTAGGCTGACCAGGGTGGCAACCACGACGGCTGCAAGGGTGACGAGTGTCACCGTCTTTCGGGCAACCCACACAATCCGCAGGACATTGACAATCTCATGAGCAGATGACATGTTCCCATCCATGGCCATTAGGTCTGGCAAAACCCACGTGGCATACTAGGGCCACCTATGGGGATTGTCAAGAATGTCCAAGGGGCAAAACCCTCGCTCCTGCAAGCAGTTGGCTGGATGCACCGTGTCTCTGCCCCACCATCCGTGACTGGCGGGAAGGTCTGGGTTCCATCCCCTCCTGCCAGGATTGGTTGCGTCAGGCAAGCTGGGCAGAACGAACATGCAGGTACTTATACTGACAAACCTCTATCCCTCGGACAGACATCCTGCCCGGGGAACATTCATTCACTCACAGGTTCGCTCGCTAACCAGCTCGGGGGTCAAGACGCACGTTCTTACCATTGAGGGTTGGCGTTCTCGCCTTGCCTATCTTCGCGCAGTGGCACAACTGCGCCGGGAGATCCGCTCTTCACACTACGATCTGATTCACGCGCACTATGGTTTCTCGGGCTGGATTGCACTGTGCCAGAAGACTGTCCCCGTTGTGATATCGTTCATGGGAGACGACCTCCTTGGAACACCAGGATCTGATGGCAGCATCCAGGCAACCAGCCGGTTGTACGCCTGGATCAATCGCAAGGTGGCCCGACGCTACGACGCGGTCATTGTGAAGTCCAAGGAAATGCACGCGCGACTAGGGCTCTCTGATGCTCATGTGGTTCCCAATGGCGTCGACATGGACCTTTTCCGGCAGATCGATCAGTCGACCGCGCTCAGGCACCTGAATTTACACCGGGGGCCGGCGCGCATCCTCTTTGCGGCTGATCCAGCAATCCCCGGAAAGCGGTACGAGCTTGCCTGCCGAGCCGTCGACATCCTGGGCGAGAGACGCGCGTGTGAGCTGCACACAGTGTATGGAAGACCACAGGAGGAGCTTGTCTATTGGCTGAATGCCTGCGACGCCCTGATACTACCCTCCAAGAGTGAAGGCTCACCCAACATCGTCAAGGAGGCCATGGCCTGCAACCTGCCGGTGGTTGCCACCTGCGTCGGGGACGTCGTCTCGCTGTTCGCCCGCTGTCCGGGAAACCGTGTTGTTCCTTGCGCTCAAGGCGCTGCAGCCCAGGCAAGCGGTGCGGAACGCTGCGCCAGCGCCTTGGCGGACGCGCTGGGCGCCGTCCTCACGAGTGGGAGAACAGACTGTCGCGATGCCATGGCAGACTTGTCAATGGAAGCGGTAGCCCGAAGGCTTTGCTCTATCTACGAAGGAGTGCTTGCGGGGGGAAGCAAGCAGGCCCCGCGTCGGGGGGATCGATCGGCGCGCTCGACGACCGATTCCGAAAGGCTTCGATGCAAACACATCTGATTCCGCATCCAACGCTGACCCTGGTCGAGGGCCCCGTTCTTGAGCAGACCTTCTAATCATTCCTTCGCCTAGAGGTGGCCGGTGCCGCACCGTCCTCAGATACCATCCGCGGCTGCCTGTCTGCATTCAAGCTCTGGATTCGCTGGACGCTGGATTATGGCATCGATCCCCGCCGCGCCACAGACACTGATGTCCGCCTCTTCAGACGTTGCCTGGTGAGGTATGGATCGACAACCCGAACTCCGCCATCGAGTTGGAGGAGGCTGTAAACTGAATCCGAAAAGGAAGTGCCTCAAACTTGTTGACGAGCCCCACAGCCCTGTGCTACCTATTGCCGCAGGGAGGGAGGACC
>JAGMDA010000072.1 GCA_023128935.1 Candidatus Eiseniibacteriota bacterium
GCGGCGGCAAGGATCGCTTCGGCCATCTCTGTCGATGAGTTGGTGCCACTTAGATCGTAGGTGCGAACCCGGCCCTCCTTGATGACCCGTGCGACACCGGCGTGGATCCTGTCGGCCAGCTCGGTCTCGTCCAGCCAGCGGAGCATGAGGACACTGGTTAGGATCATCGCGACGGGATTCATCTTGTTCTGCCCCGCATACTTGGGCGCGCTGCCATGCGAGGGTTCGAACACGCCGATATCATCACCGATGTTGCCGCTGGCCGCAAAACCCAATCCACCAACCAACTGGGCTGCCAGATCACTAATGATGTCGCCGAACATATTGGAACTGACCATGACACCATAGTCCTGCGGGTTCTTCACCAACCACATACACATGGCATCGATGTTCGTCTCCCAGAGTTCGATGCCTGGATAGTCCTTCGCAACCCCCCGTGCTTCACGAACCATCAGTCCACTCGTTTCGCGGAGTACGTTTGGTTTTTCCACAATAGTGACGGATTTATAACCGTGCTTCTTCGCATACTCGAAGGCTCCTCGGACGATCCGCCGGGATGCCCTGCGCGTGATGACGCGGAGCGAGACGGCTATGTCCCCTGCTTCTACGTCGCTGAACTTCTTCATCTTTGGGTGATTGGCTGCCAGAACCTTGCGGAGGTCATCTGGCAGTGGGTGGAACTCGATGCCGGAATATAGGCATTCGGTGTTCTCCCGGAACACGACCAAGTTGATGTCATCGCGATAGTTGAGCGGATTGCCGGGGAAGGCAATGCAGGGTCTTAGGTTGGTGTGGAGATTGAATTCCTGACGAAGACCGACGATCGGGCTCGAGTAGACGAATCCCTTTCCCTGTAGTTCAGGTGCCAGTTCCTTCTGGGCCTCTTCCTTCGGTTTACTCGTAATGGCCCCGAAGAGAGCACATCCCGTCTCGCGCAGCAGTTTCTTTGTTCGATCCGGGAGCGGGTTTCCCTCATTCTTCCAGAATTCCCACCCGATGTCCCCGTGAATGTATTCCGCGTCGAACCCCATCCCATCCAGCACGAGCCGCGTCGCATTCATAACCTCGATGCCCACACCGTCGCCAGGAAGCCAGGCGATCTTGTACTTAGCCATTTTCACCTCCACGGGTTCTTCTAGCGCATGGTCTTCTGTTCTTCGGTCGGCCCGATGTCAAGATCCAAGGCGGTCTCGCGCGTGGCCGGCTCCCGCCTGGGGCCTTCCTAAGTCAGGCCGCCCCAACTTCGGAAGGCCGGATTATAACACCCTACCCACCTGCGGAACACCCGTGGCTAGCAAGGGCCGTCGAGGGCTTGCGTTGGGCCGGGGGACATACAGCGCCTCATCCAAGGAGCTGTCAGGAACCGCATAGAATGACCTAGACTACCCATGGTAATCGGGTCGAGCATCAAGCTGCCCAATGTGGTGGCGGGCGCGGGCAGCGGGCCTGTCGGCCAGGCTACTGATTAAGGGGTCTGTGGTGCTCTTTTTGGCCGCGCAGTTGTTCATGGAGTCCATCGTGAACTTGGTATCGGTTCAATCGAGGCATACGGCTGGGGCGGTGGCGGCCCTTCTAGCCCTCTGTGCGCTCACTGCGGCGACTTGCTCGGCCCATTGGGCCGGTCCCGATCCCTTCGAGACCAATGAACCGGGGGCGTCGCTCTATGCGATCCGTCAGCCGAATGTCTTCTTCCACAACGTTGGTCTCTTGGAGATCATGGTCACGAACGTGGGAGTGATCGGGAACAGGGGTTGGATCGACGCTCACGGTGCCGGCTGGAAGGGGGGAGAGTATCTCTATGCGGCAGCCCTCTGGGTGGGGGCCATTGCGAGCGACAATCTGGCCCACGTCTCCCAAGGAGCCTATGAGGCGGAATTCCGGCCCAGCTGGGATCCTGTCGACACCATCTATCCAACCTTTGAAGGCGCCAGTGGCGGGGACCGCGTCGGCTTCTCCAGAACCGATGGCGATGACGACCAAGACGGCCTGCGGGACGAGGATCCCCTGAACGGCAAGGACGACGATGGCGATGGCAAGATCGACGAGGATTTTGAAGCCATCTCACAGCAGATGTTCTCCTGCGAATACTGGGACTACACTGACGAGGCGATGGCTGCCTACCCCACGCACAGGCCCCTTCATCTCAAGGTAAGGCAGCGCAGCTTCGCATGGTCCGCCGAAGGGGAGAACGAGTTCGTTGGCCTCGACTACCGCATCTCCAACGATGGGTTCGAAGCCATGCGGGATATCTACATCGGGTACTTCGTTGATTCCGACGCGGGGAACAAAGCAGCGCCCGGGTACTGGATGGATGACAGGGGAGAGCTGCGGTCGATCGACACAACGTATGTTGATCCGGCTATCGACTACTACTGTACAGACCAGGACGGGAGCCTTCGGAACTGCGCGATCCAGAAGCTGCACATCGATATCGCTTATATGCACGATGCCTCGGGGCGCGAGGGGGGCTCCAGTTCGGACGACATGCCCCCGGGGGCGGACGGCTACTTCGGCGGGATGTTCCTGGGTCACACGACCGACCCATTGGGTTACCGCGCGCCGCCGCGCGTTGAGATCCATACATGCTGCTTCTTCAGTGAGAGCGGCGTCTATCCCAATGGGGACCCCCGCACGGATTTCGAGCGCTACGACCTGCTCTCACGGGGATCGAAACCGCGGGGACCCGCGGATGATCCGAGCGACTATCGCTATGTGTTCAGCGCGGGACCGTTCAGAGAGCTTCTGCCAGGTGAGGAACTGGAATTCCAGATGGCTTTCGTGATTGGGAACAAGTGGCCGGGGCTGCGGCAAAACGCGATCAATGCGCAGAGGATCTACAAAGGGAAGTGGCGGGACGCCGATGGCCTGGAATATACAGGATGCCAGGGCCGTGAGACGTGTCTTCACATTGAGCCAGGGGGAGCCCCTCTCATCTGGCAAGATCCGTGCGACAGTCTTGACACCGGGATCGCTATCAAGAACACAAGATGCGACGAAGCAAGGTTCTGGGTTGATAACGATTGCGATTGCTGCACGCCGATTCAAATCAGTGCCACCAGCTGTGACGGCTGGGAAACCCTGGTTCACTGGATCGGGACAGTCGCGCCTCCTCCCCCAAATGTAAGTACGCAGGATCCGCGCAAGCGGGCCCGTGTGGAGGGTGATCGTTGCATCAAGCTCGAATGGGACAATGCATCCGAGCTCGTGGCTGATCCCTTGTCCGGACAAATCCTCTTCTGCGGCTATCGGATCTGGCGCGTGGAGAACTGGAAGCGACCGATAGGCTCAATTGGCCCAGCTCCCACCGATTGGCAGCTCATTGCCGATCTCAGCGTGAACAATGAGAGGAAGCAACCGATAGGCAGCCAGCTTGACCTGACGGATTTTACGAACCCGTACGCGCCGATCTTGGACACGTTGCCCCACCCCACCCATCCGGGCGAGCGGCTTTATCAGTATGAGGTCGGACGCTACTTCTTCCTGGACACCTTGGGCCTGAAGAACGGGATGATCTACTTCTATGACATAACTGCGTATAGCTGCTGGACGCATATATCGGGCGATGGCATGGAGGTCTACTCGGAACGTGCCCGACTGCCGTCAGCTGTCACCGCGGAAGGTGTGCGACCACGATGGGACGCTGTCCCCGCTGACCAGGACTGGAAGAGCCGTGTGATGGTGGTACCCAATCCATGGCGGGGCGGGGCCGCGTGGGATCTCATCGTAAGCGACTCGGATCCCACGGGAACGCACATCGATTTTGCGCGGTTGCCGGACCGGGAGTGTAAGGTGATGATCTACACCCTTGCCGGTGATCTAGTGCAGACACTCCATCACAATGGACGGGCAGGCAACGGCACGGTCCGATGGAACATGATCACGCGCAACGGTCAAGACATCACCAGTGGTGTCTATCTATATGCCGTGACCTGCGACCATGAGACCCTCGTCGGCAGGTTTACTGTTATCCGCTGACATTCATTATCAGGCCCTTATCTCAAGTGGATCATTCTTTTCTCCTCCATGATTCCACTCGATGTCACCAGTCTATAGGAATAAAATCCACTCGGGATGTTGGCCCCACATTCCTCATGATGTTGCCCGGCCTTCTGACTCTGATCGACAAGCGTGGCTACCACCCGACCCAGGACGTCATGGATCGTCAGCTTCACCTGGCAGTCCACTGGCAAATCGTAGCTGATCTGCGTGCTTAGATTGAAGGGGTTGGGATGATTCTGCCGCAGATGACACACACTCGTTGGCTTCTCATTGCTCACACCAGCAACAGGCAGTCGATAGCGCACCGTGCAAGTAACGCCAGCATCCATGTTGGCCGTTATTACGATGGTGTCCCCCATCGGATCGACCCGTATTGTCTGGTAGCTGTCATCCGTGCGAATATCATCGGCGCCGGTATGCGTCCTTACGACAGCCTTGCCCTGGTATATCCCAGTACCTATATCAGTTTCTGTCAGCGCAACGGCGATACCGCCCGGGTAGATGCTTGATCTCACGATCGCAATCGCTGCCTCACGAATAGATGGACTGCGGTCTACTCCGCAGATACGCAGATACAGGGTGTCGGGGTCAGCTCCCAGGGAATCTACCACGCAGAAGAATGCGCTGTCGTAGTTGGCGATTGAATCCACATCAGTTGGCTCGCCTGGTACTCCCGGGATGAAGGCTGTCTCCCACGGCTCATGGTCGTTAGGACCTTGAATCAGACCCGCTATTCCGGCAGCGGTGGTATCCCACCAGAAGTTGTGCTCAATCGGAATCACGATGCTAGTGTGGTTCTCAATCTCCGCATCTGCTTGGTACGTATTGTAGTATAGGTGTGAATTCGAAATCCTCACGGAATCCGCATCATCCGTTATGTGGAGCATTCCCGCTGCCACGTAGTCCCTGGTTCCGTTGTCAGCAACGAATGACGAGTCAATGAAGACCTTGCTGCTTTCCTCAACGTGGATCGCTCCGCCTGCCCGGGGTGAGAGGTTGCCACAGATGACGCAGTGTCGGATGGTCAGGTCCGTGTGCTCATCGCACTTGATCCCTCCGCCCCACCATTCGCCATAATTGCCAACGATCGTGCTGTTCTCGAGGAACACAGTCCCTGCACAGTACATGCCTCCTCCACCCCAGCTGGCTGCGGTGTTGTTCTCAATGAGTGAGTTGCGGATGTATCCCGGTCGGTCCAGACCACCTCCGCTACTGTCCGCATGGTTGTTCCGTATGATGCATGCCTCGATTGAGCAGTTGTTGAGCCCACCTCCCCAATAGGCCGAGTTGTTCTGGATGATGTTGTATCGGATCGGGCCCCCGCAGGCGGCCAATCCTCCGCCCCAATGAGATGAGTTGTACTGGATCACATTGTGCTGAATGGGACCACTGCAGCCCTCCAGGCCACCACCCATGGTGCCTGATGAGTTATTATGGATAAGATTTCCCTCAATAGTACCGGCGCAGCTCCCGACGCCCCCCCCTGACGTGTAGCCATAGTTGTCCTGCAGGACATTCTCCCTAATGATGGGAGAGGCCGGGTGGCACGGGTAGCACCCAACTCCTCCTCCAAAGCCGGCCTCGTTGTTTTGGATTATGTTGTTCCAGATCAGGGGAGAAGCATAGTCAAGGAAGATTCCTCCCCCGTGCGGGTGTCCCACCCCATTCTGAATGGTGAAACCTTCAATGACCGTCGTGCTATCTTGCGGCATCGCGATCGAGATCACGCTCCATATGCCGCCACCGTCTATTATCGTTAGCTCCGGGCCGGATTCACTTACGAGCCGAATACTATGAGTGTTCGGCCAGTTCAGCGTCTCATTGTAGGTTCCCGCTGCCACCAGCACTTCATCGCCAGGAGCGCAGTAGTAGAGCGCTGTCTGTATGCTGTTGAGCGTCGAATCTGGGTGGACATACCAGGTCGTGGCCTGCACCTCCCCCAAGTTCCATAACGCCAGCAGAGTTGTGATTGTCAAGAACAGCGTTTTCATCGCAAGCCTCCTTGTCTTCGCGGCAGTCTTCAGGTGCTTTGCCACCCTGGGCTGGGACGCCCAGCACTACGCCCGTGCAGAGCAATTGGCGCATCCCTCTATAGGGTGCAATTGTAACATCTTTGCGGCTCCGTGCGAAGTAGGTAGGTAGCCATCCTCCTTTCGGTTGAGTCAATCCTCAGCTCGCGGGCAGGGAGATCGGCTGTCTCAGATGGAGAAGTCCGGGCCCTTAAGTGACATGTGGTATCCTTAGTCTGTGTGCGAAATCGCGTGAAGGGTTCCCTGGCGGTGGGCCGGAGAATTTTCGCCTGCGCACACCAAACCGATTGGCAGGGCCATGGCCGGCAATTGAGGGAGGTTGAGGTGTCGCGACCGGGGATTGGTGGCGATCAAGGGTGTTTGGGCGTGTCGGCCGGCGCCGCTAATGGGTGTCGGGGGCGATTTGGGGGATTGGTAGTCAGAGGAGGAGGATACAAATCACTATGCCTTCCCGGACGCGACGATCATGACGAGCACCTACTATGTGCTGGCACTCCCGCAGGTGCAGAATATGACCTGGGGGCGGATAAAGGTCATATTTTCCTGATGACCTAGAAGGTGCACCTGCTTGTGGGGTGCACCCCTTTTTGGAAAGACCCGAAGTTGGAGGACTACCAGATGAAGACAATTAATATCCTTCTCCTCTTGGTTGGATCTGCACTGATCGCGCCGACGATCATGGCGCAGGACCTTCCTGAGGAGATCTACAAGACCGTCGAGCCCACAGCCGAGGAACTCGAGGCTTGGCAGGAACTGTGGTCGGTCTGCGAATTCCCATGGACCGGTACACTCGGCCCGACTAACGAGATCCCGCTCGGCGACGGCCCGACCGCAGTTCTGCTGCGCGAGGGTGACGAAGTCACTGTCGAATGGGATGCAGTCAACAACGTCGTGTTCGTCAATGGCCAGTCCATCATGGACTACCCTCCGTTCGATCCGAACGACGACAACATGAGGCCGAAGCGTCCTGAGAAGTACAGTGAAGTTCCGTTTGTCCAAGCACTGCTGGACTCAGTGGAGCTGGGCCGGGCTGCCGAGCTGTACTTGATCGAGAAGAAGCGCGTCATGGGCGAGGCCAACGGAGAGTACGTGCGCATGGTACGCGCCGGTGCCACGCTTGAGCAAGCCGCAGTCAGTGCTGCCGAACTTATCAAGGGCTCGCTCTTGGTGAAAGACGCTTGCGCTGTGGCAATGAGCGGCCCGGACGGCAAGGTCCTGTGGCAACTCGTCACTGAATGGCACGGCTACCGGAATTCCAACCAGCTGCTAGTACTGCCTGAGGAACTGCCTCTTGGTGAGAGGCGTCCGACTACCCGACGCGACGCGTGCTACTACCTCCACCGGATCCAGGAAATGTGCATTGTTCCGCAATGGGGCACGAGCCTCAGGACCAACTGTACCTTCACTCTCAACCACAAGTCCAGCTCGTTGCAGGACCGATAAGGAGGATGCTGCCATGAAGAGAGTATTCCTTTCGGTCCTGCTCGGACTGGTGTTCCTGCCAGGTGTTGTTCTTGCTGAGGGTGACCCTGCGCAGAGCGGTGTCGCAGCGTAGCTAGGTGCGAACTGGGGGTTAATCAATGTTGGCGACACCGAGGTACTGGATAACTTCGCGACTGCGAGGGACAGATACGGCATCCCGTTAAGCATCTGCTTCCTGAACATGGACGCCGTGCTGTCTGACATCCCAACGTGCACGATCCAAGCCTACTTCTCTGAGGTCGGCGGCAGCGGACTCACTGTCAAGACCTTGCTGTACGAGGATCATGGTGGTTGGTGGCCGAGTGCTGTCCTTGTCTTTGGCAACTATGACACCGAGGGTGCAAGGGATGACCAGATTAGCGTACTCACAGGGCTTGGTTTGATTGAGGGCACTCACTTCTACACCTTTGCTGTCGTGCCTGATGAAGACGAAGACTTCTACGGTTTCATCGTCACCAACGAAGGTATCTCTGAGAAGCTCAATGACCTCATGCCGAGTGACCGTATCATACTGGCCTGTTGCTGCTATGGCGGCTATCACCAGCAATGGTGGGGTGTGCCGATGAATGTTACTTCAAGTGGCAGTGCATTGGTGGGTCCTGACTGGTCGATCGGTGCTGACATCAACTGGGACAACATGTGCAAGCTGTCCGGCGGACTCGCCTGTCTCAGGTACCCGTTTGGAAGCGACAACCATCTCGACTCGATCGTCGGCGACCTTACAGCCGTCGTCCTGTACGGCAACAAGTGGGCGCGTATCGTCAGCGGCTTTGGCTGTTGGGATTGGACTGCATTCCGTCAGACTGTGCTGGTCGATGGTGAACTACACTTCACAGTGCAGAGTCCTGATCCTTGTACCATGTTCAAGGTGTATGTCAACGGCGAACACTACGCCACCATCGACGGCAGAACCCAAGACGGCTTTGGCAAGCTCTACTCCTTCCACTGTTCAGTTCCTCCTGGCTCTGACTGTGAGGTGTATGAGATCGCCGGAGGCGTCAAGAATGCAGCCGGTGCCAGACCGCTGAGGGATGGCGAGGTGATCCTCGACTTCCAAGGCCAGGACCTGGACGAGTGGATTGAGCCACTTAAGGCACAGGAGCGTGCTGAGAGGCATGCAAATGCTCAACCCTTCGGGACTTGGAATCTCGAAGACCACTTGGAGGATTATGCTGAGAAGTACCACAGACCTTGGTTCGGTACTGGGGGATATCCTTCGTATACCCAATGGTACGAGTATGCCCGGCCGCATCAGGTGTCGCTGGCCGAGACTGAACCGAGTGCGCGACTCCAAGCAGCGCTCAGGGACAAGATCGACCAGGTCAAGATTACCAAGTTCACGAATCCGCAGTGGAGCACGTGGCACGGCAATAACCCACAAGGCTTCCGCACCTCGGATCCAGCTCACGTCGTGATCTACACGCCGCCTGGGCTGGAGGACGCTGGTCCTATGGAAGCATTTAAGATCGGACAGGTTCATCCGTCACTGGAGGTGCTCATCATTGCCGGACCGTCAGACCCTGACGTGGCGCGCTCGCTTCTCTACGAAGTGTACGAGGCCAATGTCGAGTTCAATGACGCGCACGGCGGTCAGGAGATATATCCAGAAGGCCCACCTATGTTTGTCTTCGGCGACGAGGTGGACTTCCCTATGATGCGGTATGATGACGGTCCGCAAGGTCGTTGCGTTCAGCTGCAATGCCACTCATGGGCTCTGGTCGGCGACTTCAACGAGGACCTTGATTGCGAATGCGAGATCATCATGTGTCCTGTTGACATGGATCATGCTTGGGCAGCAGTAGTACAGGGTATGCTATGGAATGAGGGCAACCATGTATACACCAACCAGGTGATTTGCCTCGTGGACGACGAGCTTGGTGAACTCCAAGGAACCCAACTGCTCCCGATGACTAACTACATGGACCGCATAAACGCACGTTGGCACCATCCGCCGGAGCGGTATTCGGTTGTGTTCAGGGAGTCAGACTATCCTAACTATTTTACCATGAGGGATGCTGTCCAATACTGGTACAATGGTGGGGGTGCAGGTCATATCTTCTTGAACGGCGTTACCACAGACCTCGTCGACAACACCGCGGGTCTCTACAGCTACGAAGGCATCCTCGAAGACTTGTGGTTGGAGCAGGAGACCGTCGTGTTCGCCCCCACCTGTGAGGCAGTGGGTCTATGGTGGGGTAGTGTCTGGGGTCCGCCATTGGTCAAGGAACTCATGGGCAGGACAGATAGTGGTACTGCATTCGCTGGCATGATCGGCCAGGTGAACGGAGATTATGAGCACGGGCACATGTGGATTGGCATCATCATGATGGATGAGTTGACCAATGCGACTCCGGGTGAGACGTACTGGAAGGTCTTGAAGAGGACTCGCCAGACATTCCACACCCAGTTCCCTGACGAGCCTTACCCTTGGGGACTCACCATGTGCGGTACCTACATCATCGTGCTGGCTCAGCCCGACACAAGCGTGGACTGGCCAGAGGACTGGAATCCTGAAGAGACTTCCTTCAGGATGTTCATTCCGACTGGCAGCGCGACCATTCATTACGAACTCGCGCACGACGCAACCGTTGACCTCGAAGTCTTCAGTGTAGACGGTCGTAGGGTTGCGACAGTTCGCAAGGACGCGCGTCTCGCTGCAGGTCAGTACCAGAACACTTGGTTGAGCAATGTTTCGTCGGGTACGTACTTTGCTCGCCTCATTGTCGAGGACGAGTATGGTACGGTGTCCAGCATTGAGAAGATCATCGTGGTCAACTGATACGTATACCTGCAACGACGGATGTGAGAGTGTCTGCCATGTAGGGCATCGCCACTGGCGGTGTACGTATTGTGGATCCAACTGCATTTGCATGAAGTAGGGGCGGGGTAATGACAACGGGCATCCGAGGAAACGTGATGCCAAGGGTGGTGTGTGGGCCTGGCCTTGCGAGGATGGAGGACAGGCCCCGGCGTTTTAAGGGCCGCCGGCGGGTGTGTTTGCGAAGTATTCTGGGGAGAATACATCGTATAACGCCCAGCTTGACCTGACGGGTTTTACGAACCCGTACGCGCCGATCTCGGACACGTTGCCCCACCCGGGCCATCCAGGCGAGCGGCTTTATCAGTATGAGGTTGGATGCTACTTCTTTCTGGACACCTTGGGCCTGAAGAACGGGATGATCTACTTCTATGACATAACTGCGTATAGCTGCTGGACGCATATAGCGGGCGATGGCATGGAGGTCTACTC
>JAGMDA010000720.1 GCA_023128935.1 Candidatus Eiseniibacteriota bacterium
GTTACGCCGGTCCCAATCATAGCATGGATCTCATTCTCTCGACCTATCTGTACCTCCTGCGGGATCTGACGATCGAGAGGTCCAACCAAGTGTGGTGTGCGCATATAACCTACATTCCGATGCAACGGGGTTTTCTGTATCTGGTGGCAATCATGGGCTGTGCGACGCGGGCCCTTACTCTTTCGGGCGGCACAATCCTTGGCCTCCTTCAGCCGATAGCTGTCCCTGGATTTGGATGATCTCCGCCCGGTGAACCAGTAGATGGACGACCGTAGTCGCGACTGCTGTGCTCCGTGTGATATCTTTTCAAGGGACTCGATCCCCGCACCCAAGACGGCCCGAGCGTGATGTCCTGCAACTTATGAGGAGGCTGCCATGCGGTATTTCTTGCTGACTATTGGCCTAACCCTGGTCGTTGCCGGTTCTGCGAGTGGGGCCACCTACATTGTGAGGCCCGACGGCACCGGGGATTTCCCCACGATCCAGGCGGCGGTTTGGGCTGCCGCCGACGGGGATACGATTCTGCTCACCGATGGAACTTTCACCGGGTGGGAAAACCGCAACGTCGACTTCATCGGCCTAGCTATCGTCATCGAGTCCCAAGGCGGGAACCCGGAGGCCTGCATCATCGATTGTGAAGGAACACCTGGCGAGGTGCGCCGTGGCTTCGACCTCCATTCTGGCGAGGGGCCCGGCGCCATTCTAAGGGGGATCACGATCACACGCGGTCTAGCCGACGGAGGGTGCGGTACGCTCCGGGGTGGCGCGATCAGCTGCAGCAACGAGGCCTCTCCGACCATCGAGAACTGTGTGTTCCTCGACAACGAGACTGCCTGGGGGGGGGCGCTCTATTGTCATACCGCATCCCCCAACCTCACAGGATGCACCTTCCGCGCCAATAAGGCCTGGAGTCGCGGTGGCGCTGCTTACTGCGATTTCCTCGCCGCTCCCACCTTCACGAACTGCACACTGAAAACAAACAACACCGATGGACTCGGTGGTGCGATCTTCGCCGTACCCGGGAGCCAGCTCAGTCTGGTCGGATGCCAACTGATCGGCAACGCCGCAGGTGGGGGGGATGGTGGCGCTTGTCGCTGCCGCGGGGCATTGGTCGCAGTCAGCGGCTGCGTGTTCACTGGGAACTCCACCGCCGGCAGCGGCGGAGCGGTCGCCTGCTGGGATTGCTCCACGCTCGTCGCGGGTTGTGCATTCACATCGAATTCGGCGTTTGGCTCTATCAGCGGTTTTGGTGCTGGTGGCGCCGTCCTCCTGCAGGGCAACCTGCAGGGCAACTCATCGCCTCTGATATCCGAATGCGAGTTTTCCGGAAATGTGATTCACAGTGCCACACCTATCTGCATGGGTGGGGCCGTCGCGTGTTGGATTAGATGCATGCCTACCTTTCAGAGCTGCACGTTCACGGGCAATACAGCCGACGGACCCACAAGCAGTGGGGGAGGTGTCTGCAGCGATTCGGACGGTGCGCCAACCTTCGAGAACTGCGTGTTCAGCGGCAATGCCGCCGCCTGGGGGGGGGGCTGGCCCATTTTAACTCGGCTGCGCTGGCCTCGGTCATCGGTTGTCAGTTCGCGGGCAACAGTGCTGAGTCGGGCGGTGCGTTGGAGTTATGGAATAGTGCTGCCCACCTCCAGAACTGCACTCTCAGTGACAACGCGGCCGAGGAGGGGGGCGGGCTACGGTGCAATGCCGGCTCATCCTGTGAACTGGATAACTCGATCATCGCCTTCAGCACGCAGGGTGAGGCGGTGGGGGGCGACGGTAGCCCTACCCTAGTCTGCTGTGATCTCTTCGGCAATGCGGGTGGAGATTGGGTGGGGGTCATCGCCGGGCAATATGGGCAAGACGGCAACATCGCCGAAGATCCTCTCTTCTGCGGCGAGAGCCATCCCACCGACCCCTACACCTTGTGGAACGATTCTCCTTGTCTCCCGGAGGCGAATCCAGCCTGCGGGCTGATCGGTGCCCGGCCGGAGGGGTGTTCGCCGGCAGCCAGCGATGGGTTCTCGCCGGTGCCAGAGACGGTCTTCCTGGCCCGGCCCACGCCAAATCCGGCTCGCTTCAACGCCTGCATCAGTTATGGGATCCCTGCCGGGCACAGCGGTTGCCGTGTCAGACTGGATGTCTTTGACCCAGCGGGTCGCCTGGTCCGCGGACTTGTAGATGAACTCCAGCCAGCTGGCAGCTATCGCGTGACCTGGGATGGCGCGAACCAGGCGCGTTCCCCCGTCCCCGCCGGCGTATATTTGTGCCGGCTCAGCGTGGGCGGGAAGGCCGTGACGAGCCGGATCTTGCTGGTCCGATAAGAGTAGGATGAGAAGGCCGACCTTCTTCTGGGCCTCAAGCCCGCTTTCCCATTGGAGACACATA
>JAGMDA010000721.1 GCA_023128935.1 Candidatus Eiseniibacteriota bacterium
CAAGCCGGCCCCGCGGGCGACAGCAGCAAGCACGCTAACACGCAAGCCGGCCCCGCGGGCGACAGCAGCAAGCACGCCACCACACAAGGCGGCCCCCCGGGCGATGTCTCCCTAATCCGGCATGCCCACCCCTACCACGAGGTACTGGCCTGGGCTCGATTGATCGATCACCGCACCAGAGTCTCCCCCGAACCTGTCCGCTATCGTGACATCGCCGTTCTGGTTCGAGATCTGGAATCGTACCGGCCGATTCTGCGCGAGGTTTTTCGGCGATTCGGGATCCCCTTCTTCATCGACGAGCGGCGCGACGCCACAGCTCATCCACTCGTCCGACTCTGCCTGTCGGCCCTGCAGGTCGCATCGCAGCGATGGAGCCGTGAGGCCGTAATCAGTATGATACGCAACCCCATCCTGGGTCTTTCCCAGGATACGGTTGACCGCATCGAAAACCTCTCCATCGAGTACGGGATTGAATACGAGCGCTGGTGGGAAACCAGCTGGGAGACATTCACGCTCCCCGAACGGGAGCGTCTGAGCAGAGCGCGCGGGATCGACACTGACGATGCCGATGACCAACAGAACGCTCTGCAAGAGGAGATCGACACCCAAACTCAAGTAGAAGCGGCGCAGAGCACGCAGCCAAACGCAGTGCAGCGGCGCCGCCAACTCTCGGCCACCGAGGCGCGAGCCGTCTCAAGTCGGCTCTTTCCCGGGCTCCGGGCCTTCACTGATATATGGCACTCCCGGGAACCAGCCTATGCCGAAGCAGCGGCGGCTCTCCTCAATCTACTCCGCACGTGCCTGCGCAAGGCCGCCACGGGGCTCAACTTCACTTCCTGGTCGCAGCACGAGAGTAAACAGATCATCACACTGATCGAGGAAACACTTGTCACTGGAATCGAACTCATGGGGAGTGTTCCAGTCAGCGCGGGATCCTTCACCCGGCTACTGCGAGATGCCTTCTCTGGCGCTTCGGTTGGCGCCACCCCGCGCATTCTGGACGCGGTGATCGTCGCTGAGCCCCGCCGGTCACGTGTCAATGAGGCGCGCTGCGTGATCCTAGGTGGGCTCGACGCATCGAGTTTCCCTCGCCCCTACGCACAGGATCCTTTCTTCACGGATCAGGAACGCCAGGAAATGGCTTCCCGCCGACTACCCGTGACGCCCTCGGCCATGCTTCAGGCCGAAGAGGACCCTTACCTCTTTTACATCGCTTGCACCCGCGCCTCGGACGAACTGATCCTCTCACTCTCTGATCAAGGCAGTGACGGCGCCGCACAGGAGCCCTCGCCCTATCTCCGCGAGGTCACTGGTATCCTTGGCCCGCTGCAAGAACCAGCAGGGGCCCATGAAGCCGGCCCCGGGCCTCTGCCCGCCTGCCAACACCCGTGGGAGCTGCCGGTCCGGCTGGCCGAGACGCTACGTGCGCTCTCCCCCCCGGACCAGGAGCAATTGATATCGCAAGCGCGCGACCACCTACCCTCCGCACATGAGGCCATTCATCACTCGGTAACGTGCGCACACCGGATCTGCCGGCCGCTCCCCGACGCCCTCGCCCCCGAGACAGCAGCTGAGATGTTCCCAACGGGTGTCATCACGGCATCGGCCTCACAGCTCGAGAAGTTCGCCCAGTGTCCCTTCCAGCATTTCGCACA
>JAGMDA010000722.1 GCA_023128935.1 Candidatus Eiseniibacteriota bacterium
GGGTGCGGTGAGTCATTGAACAACTAGGCTGAGCCGGAACGCAACGTGTGCATTCGCCTGCATCGAGAAGAACCGGCGGCTCGCCAACTTGGCCACACATAATGACTCCCTCACGAGGACACACCGCACCCCGATGGGAACGGCCGGGTTGGAAAACCCGGCCGTTCCGCCTACCGCGATCCCCATACCTCAGCGCTCGCAAGGAGGAGCTTCTTCCAGCATTTACAAGGTAGGGCTTCTTCTCCCCAATTTGGATTCCGAGTTCGCCTTCATATTCTACAACCGACTGCTGCGTCCTGCGCATGGCCGCTCTTCTCACCTACCGAGGCGGCGGAGGCCTTTCTATTTCGCGCCGGCAGCAGGCAGGGTACTATCGCGCGATTGAGGGAGTCCTTATCATTACGAGGTGATAGAGATGCGGCGCATTTGTGTTTCGTGGACCATACTGAGTTTGGCCCTTTGCGGCTTGGCCTTTTGTGGCTGCTTCGGATCGCATCGTAGCGCGCAGCCCTTGATGGCGGACTTCCAGCGCTACGAACGGGAAGCGCAAGAGCTTGCTCCGTCCGCCGCGGCCCCGGCAGTTCTGCAGGCCGGTCAAGGCAAGCGGGATCGGGCCCGGTCCCTGATCGAGCAGGGGAAGGATGAGGCGGCCTGTACGTTACTTGAGCTGGCCATCTGCGATGCCCGCCTGGCCCTGGCTCTGGCTTTGGCCGATGCCGCTCATCGCGAAGCCGACCATTGCCTGCGCGTCGCCGAGCACGCTCGTCACCAATGGAATGAGGCGTTGAGTGTGCTGCGCGAGACCGAGCGGCTGGCTCAGCGCAAGATAGGAGAGACGCCCCATGAGATCCCGGGCATGGACGAGGTGGTTCTGCCCGCTTTCCCCCCAACGACCCTGGGGACCGATGCGCCGCTGGAGGACAGTGCCACCAATCTGCGCGCCACCTGGGAAGACTGGTCGAACGCGGCTACCCGCCACGGGATTTCTCTCGCGGATCTCGAGGCCCGATTCATATTGCACTTGGGGGCTGCGGCAGACAAGCGGGCTGACCGGGAGGACCGCTCGCGCCAGCTTCACATGGCGGGCCGAACGCTGCAGGAACTCGAGGCGCGCGTGCGCAGGGAGGTGTCCCAGCGCGTCTGTACCCGTGCTGTCGCCCTGACAGCGCAGCTGGGTGATGCGCGGGACGATGCATTGCATGCCACGCTACTGCTGGAACGGGGCCTCAAGGGCGACCTGCGGGCCCAGCTGGGGAAGGCACGGGCAGAGGCCGAGGATCGTCAGAATCAGCTCTTTGACGCCCTCCAGCAACTCGAGGGGAAGATCGCGCGCATCAGTCGTGACGCGCGCGGCACGATTGTCAGCCTGGCGGACATCCTCTTTGACTTCGACCAAGCCACGCTCAAGCGCGGCGTGGAGCTAAACCTCGTGCGTGTGGCCACGATCGTGAACCAGTTTCCGGAGATGAGGATCCTGGTCGAAGGGCACACCGACAACGTCGGGACGCCCGAGTACAACCTCGATCTCTCGCAGCGCCGGGCCGCGGCCGTCTACGACTTCCTGGATTCCCAGGGTGTGAGTGCCGGGAGGATGACCGTTCAGGGCTATGGCATGAGCCGCCCCATGGCGGACAACAGCACGGATGAAGGGCGCCAGAAGAACCGGCGCGTGGATCTAGTCATCCAAGAAGCACCCTAGCCTTGCGGATGGACGTCCTAGGGGGTAGCCTCTGCCGTTGCTTCTGCCGCCTGGGTGTTGTGCGGGTGGGAGGGGGGCGAGTCGAGTGGCCACAGATCTCCGAAATCTGGAGGTGAATCACATGCGGGGAGAAGTTGAGCGTTGCGGAATGCGGCACATCTGGACAACGGTGTGTCTGCTGATGTTGCCGGTTGCCTTGGCGGTATCGTTGAGCCCGGCAGCGGGCGCCCCGCTCGAGCGGTTGGCGGATTCTGTTCAGGAGTTCACACTGAAGAATGGCCTGCATGTCCTCGTTGTGGAGCAGCACGACGCACCGGTCTTTGCCTACTGCACAATAGTGGATGCCGGTGGCGTGTGCGAGGTGCCCGGGATCACAGGCATCGCGCACATGTTTGAGCACATGGCCTTCAAGGGCACAACAACCATGGGGACGATCAACTACCGTGCCGAGCGCAAGGCAATGGCCAAGGTCGATGCCGCCTGGGATGAGGTGCTGGCCGAGCGCCGCAAGCGGTTTGATGCCGATTCCACCCGGCTCGAGGAGTTAACGGCGGCCTTCAATGAAGCCATTGAAGAGGCTTATGAATACGTTGTTCCCAACGAGTTCAGCCGTGTGCTGGAGGAGAATGGCGCCCGGGGGATGAATGCCAGTACCGGGACAGACATCACCACGTACTACTATAGCCTCCCCTCGAACCGTTTTGAACTCTGTGCCCGCTTGGAGGCTGATCGGCTTGCCAATCCTGTGCTGCGCGAATTCTACAAGGAGCGCTCGGTCGTACGCAACGAACGGCGCACCGTAACCGAATCGACCCCGATGGGCAGGTTGTTTGAGGATTTCCTCACGACTGCCTTCTCCGCGCACACCTATGGCAATGGCGTGATCGGCCACACCTCTGACATCGAGAACTTTCATCGCCGCGACGCCTTGAACTTCTTCAAGAAGCATTATGTGGGCAGGAATATGACGGTTTGCTTCGTGGGAGATATAACCCTCGAGCAGGTGCGGAAGGTGGCCAAGAAGTACTTCTCTGCGATCAGCGACGGTCCCGACCCGGCCCCGGTAACAACCATGGATCCGGTTCACAGGGCCGAGCGTCGGGTTATTGCTGAAGAAGATGCAAACCCGGTCGTGCTCATTGGATGGCAGTGTCCCGCTTCCGCCGACCCGGACTACCCTGCCATGGAACTGCTAATGGAGATCCTGGGAGGCGGGAGGTCCAGCCGCCTCTACGAACGTTTGGTCAAAGAGGAACAGGTGGCCACCCAGGCCGGTGCCGGAACAGGCTTGCCCGGCGACAAGTACCCGAACCAGGCGATTGTGTTTGCCTATTGCGCGGCTGATCGGGATCCGCTCGAGGCCGAGGCGATGATCTATGAAGAGATCGATCGCCTGATTGCCGAGGGCCCTACGCCCGAGGAGGTCAAGAAGGTCAAGGCTGGCTATCTGGCTACGACGATGCGGCGGCTGCGCCGTCCGTCCGGTCTGGCCAGAGCCCTCGCGACGGCGGATCAGATTGAGGGCAACTGGCGGCACTTGTTTGGGAACCTCGAGCAGATCGAAGCCGTCACGGCTGAGGATATCCAGCGCCTGGCAGCCGAGCGGTTGATCAAATCACGCCGCATCGTGGCCATGCTCAAGAAGCCGGCTGAAGAGGAATCAGCCCAGGCGGCCAAGTAGGATCATGTCTCCTCGGGGAGCGCGTGCAGCAATCCACGGTACCCCGAGTTTTGGATCTCTGTCTGATCACGGTTCTTCGAAGCCTTTCATCAAAGGAGAAGCGGAATGGACGCGCGGAGGATAGACAGTGTGAGCGCGTGGGGGAGCAACCGAATGGATGCGCGAAGGATGAGCGGAATGACTACACGCAGTGGACGGTTTACCTGGGCGCTTATGGCCCTAGGTGCCACCATGGCCCTGATGGCCGGCACGAGTCCGGTGGCGGCGAAGACATTTAAAAATCCCAGGAAGATGAAGTTTCCCCCTCTGGGGGAGATCCGCACCCCGGAGATCGATCGCCAGCTGCTCGACAATGGAATGGTGGTCTATCTGCTCGAGGACCACGACTTTCCCATGGTTGATTTTCAGATGATGGTTCGTGCCGCCTCGATCTACGAGCCGGAACCACTGCGTGGCCTGGCCCGCATCACCGGCGAGGTGCTGCGCACTGGCGGGACGGCCCAGATCCCGGGCGATGAGCTCGATGAGAAGCTTGAATCGATGGGGGCCTACATCGAATCCCATATCGGGGAGACGAATGGTTCGGTTTCCGGCTCTTTCCTGAGCGAGGATGGTGTTGAGGGCCTGCGCTTACTGGGCGATCTGCTTCGTCAGCCTGTCTTTCCGGATGAAAAGATCGAGCTTGCGAAGGTCAACCTCCGCACTGAGATCGCCTCGCGCAACGACGAACCGATTCCGATTGCCATCCGTGAGTTTCGCAAGCTGATGGCCGGTGAGCATTCCCCCTACGGCTGGTATCCGGAGTACGAAACGGTCGCGGCGATCTCCCGGTCGCATATCGTCCAGTTTCACCAAGCCTTCTTCCATCCTGATGGGATGATTCTGACAGTCTCAGGTGATTTTGACTCGGCCAAGATGCTCTCCGAGATCCGGCGGATCTTCGGGGACTGGCCGGCTTCGGGATCTCCGCTGCCTCCCGATCCCCCCGTATCCGAGAAGAGCCCGACGGGCGTCTACCATGCACAGAAGGAGGACGTAACGCAGAGCACGGTCCTCTTCGGCTTGAAGGGCACCCTGGCCTCCGATCCCGACTACGCGGCATTACAGCTGCTCAATGACATCCTGGGGGGTGGAGGCTTCAGCAGCCGGCTGGTCAACGAGATCCGCAGCAAGCGGGGGCTGGCCTACGCCGTCGGGTCTGCTCCAGGCACTGGGTGGCATCATCCAGGCGTCTGGGTGTGCTACCTCCTGGCCCAGGCCGATTCCACCATGGTCGGTGCCGAACTCATGCGCAAAGAGGTGGATCGGATCGTGCAGGAACCGGTTACCGAAACCGAACTCCAGCGCGCCAAGGACTCGGTGCTCAACGAGCTGGTCTTTGACCTCTCCTCGAAGCGTCAAGTTCTCAACCGCAAGGCATTCTACGAATTCTATGGCTACCCGGCCGATTTCCTCGAGCAGTACCAAGAGAAGGTCAGGACGCTGACGACAGCGGATCTACTGGCAGTGGCGCAGCGGCACATCCACCCGGAGGAGATGGCTGTGCTGCTTGTCGGACCCAAGGGGAAATTCGATGCGCCCCTGGAGACACTGGGTTCTGTGAACGAGATCGACATTACGATCCCCGATCCCCCCTCGAAGCTGGACGTGCCGGAGGCGACCCCTGAGTCGCTGGAAGGTGGGCGCCGGATCCTGAAGGCCGCCCTGGCCGCACACGGCGGGGCGAGCGTGGCCAAGGTGAGGACGCTTCGCCAGGAGGGCAATGGATCGATGACCATGATGGGACAGACCATGTCCTTTGCCCTCAACACGCTGCGCGTGCTGCCCGATCGGGCGTGGGCGAAGATCGATATTGGCGGGATGTTCACCATTGTGCGCGTAGGCGACGGCGACGGGGGATGGACGAAGACCCCGCAGGGAGTGATGGATCGCATGCCTGAGGAGATTGAAGAGGCGCGCCTCGAGCGGATCCGTACCCCCTTCCACTTTCTCGCCCACTGGGAAGAGATGACCTGGCAGGGACTGGAACCACAGGAGATTGAAGGGACGCTCTGCGAGGCCGTCTACGCCCGCGATTCCGACGTCAAGGAGTGGATTCTCTACTTCGATGCCAAGACGCATCTGCTTCGGGCTATGGACTATGCCAGTAGGGGGCAGCAGGGCCCCATGGGCGTAAGGGAGTTTCTAAACGACTATCGGAAGGTGGGCGGGGTGCGAATTCCCCATGCATTCAAGTCGCTGCATGACGGGGATCCGTTCATGGAGCTGAATCTGAAGAGCATTGAGGTCAACGTTCCGGTCGATGAGGCGCTCTTTAAGCGCCCGGAGTAGGCCGGCAGATTCAATCCCCCCAACGCGCTGTAAGGGGCCTAGTCCAATGCGGCGCCTTTTCCTTGAGAAAACAGGCTTCAGCAGGTAAGATTCAAAGTGGATGGAGCGTTGAAGGTTGAGGGCTGGTGAGAGCTGCGGGCCGGTGTGGGGAGCGATGCCTTGCCCGGCGGACAACCCCTAGAGTGCCACCACCCATGAGGCTGTCTGGACGCGTTACTTGCTGCGATGTCAATCTTCCAGGTTCCACCAGTTAGGAGACCCATTGGCAACCCAAGTGTTTAACAACCCATGCTGAGGGGAGGATGATTTCCATGCTACGCACCCTTTTGTCTGTTCTGGCGATGGCGATCCTGTTCGTTGGCGTCTCCAGCGCGCAGGATCTGGTCATCAACGAGATCTACTACGATGGTCCCGGTACGGATGAGGGCACCTTCACCGAGATCAAGGGACCTGGCGGATTCAATCTCACCGGCTACACCCTGGTTGGGGTGAATGGTTCGAACGGCGAGGACTATCGGACGATCAGCTTAGACGGGATGGTGATCCCTGCTGATGGCTACGTGGTAATCGCCCAGGACGAGACCGTTGCGAACTATGACTATATCGATTCTGGGGTCGACTGGCAGAATGGCCCCGATGAGCTCGAGCTGCGCTTGGACCCGGACGTTATCGACGGCATCTGCTACGGCTATTCCGAGCTGCTCAATTGCGAGGGCGGCACCAATGGCCCGGACGTCAGCTCCGGCAGTAGCATCTCGCGTTGTCCCGACGGGGTGGACACGAACAACAACGAAGACGATACAACCGAGACAACACCCACTCCTGGCGAGACGAACGCCTGCGGCATCGAGCCCCCGGTTGAGATGACCCTCTGTGAGGCGGTGGCGCTTGACGGTGAGGGCTTCCCGGTCAACATCGATGTGTATGTTCACATCACAAGTCCGCTGCTTGTTCTCACCAACGATGGAACATATTCGGTGGACCGCGTTGACTTGGGCGCGACTGACGGCGAGTGCTGCGTCAATGTCTTTGACTTCGACTACTATGTGGAGCTGAACGAGGGCGATGAGATTGACCTGACGGGCACGGTGGCCTTCTATAACGGTAAGGTCGAGATCTCGGGCCCCAGCCTGGAGATCGGGCTTCTCTCGAGCGGCAATCCGCTGCCCGAGCCGGAGAACATCTCTACGGAGGAGCTGGCCATCAATGGCAACGACTACGAAAGCTGCCTGATCATGATCGATAACCTGTACATCACAGGCGGCGATCCCTGGCCTCCGGAGGGGAGCAACGCAAATATCGAGATTACCGATGACTCCGGCATTCCCACGACCATGCGCATCGACAAGGAGACCAACATCGACGGCAGCGACCCCCCCGAAGAGCCCTTTACCTGCATCGGGATCGGCGGCCAGTACGACAACAGTGCGCCCTACGACTCGGGCTTCCAGATCCTCCCGCGCTATCTCGATGATATTATCAGCACGCCCCTGCCCGAGCACGTCTGTTGCGTAGGTGAGCTTTGCTACATCACGACGCAGCCCGAGTGCGTGCAGATGGGCGGTGAGTGGCACGAGGAATGGGACGAGTGCGATCCCAACCCCTGCATCCAGTCGCCCACGCAGGAGACGAGTTGGGGTGAGATCAAAAGCATCTACCGGTAGCGCGAATCACCGGCATCGGGACGGCAGATCCCGCTGGCCCGCTCTGCTGGTAGCGAGAATGGATGCGGCTTGATGGAACCGGGCCCCGTGGCCTCCGCCATGGGGCCCGGTTTCAAGCCCCTGATGCTTCAAGCTCAAGCCCTACGTCCCTGCGCCTCCGCCATAGCGCTCCGGCGTCCTCGTCCCGCATCACTCCTGCGCTCTTTTCCCATGTGGATCTTGCTCTCATCTCCCCACGGCTTGTCCTTTCGTTTGACCCTACTGCACCATCTCTCTATCCTTCGCGGGGACGATGTGACTATGGCAGTCGCGGGGACGATGTGACTATGGCGGTTGCAGGGGCTAGTCCCCGATGCGTTGCCACACGTACTGGAGATGGCTCTGGCTTGGCCATCCGCTGAGCCGGGGTCAGAGCCGGCTTGAACGCGCACCCCCGCTGGGGCAGGTGCACGATACGGAGGGAATCATGGGCTTTCAGGATGCCGTCAAAAAGGGCATTGAGATTGTGAAGCTGAATCGTGAGGCCTATCGGGAGGTTGCCTCTGAGCCAGCGGCCTTTACGCAGGCGCTTATCATCACAGGGCTTGCGGGGGTGGCGATGTGGCTTTGCCCAGTGGCGTTTACTGCGTGGGGTGTGATCACGGGCCCCCTGAAGGCCCTGCTGGCGCTCTTCATCGGAACCGCGATTCTCCATTTCGTCGCAATCCTTCTGGGCGGGAAGGGCGATTTTATGGCCCTCATCCGGGTTCTCGGTGTTGGAAGGGTCCTGGGTTGGGCCGCGATCATCCCCGTACTCGGTTGGATCGTGAATCTCTGGAGCCTGGTGATGGCAGTCGTGGCGGTGGAGGAAATTTACGGGCTGGACAGGACCAAGGCAATTATGTCGGTGGTTCTTCCCTTTGCTGTACTGTTTGTCCTGTGGATTGTCATGATGCTGCTGGTTGGATTCGCTTCGATGGGGGCTCTTCTATTTGCCGCGTGACGGATTACCTTCAGGGAAGGACAAAGGCTCGCGACTGCACGTCCGCCGCGGAGCGTATCACCAGTATCATAGATGCGGGG
>JAGMDA010000723.1 GCA_023128935.1 Candidatus Eiseniibacteriota bacterium
TCATCGGTTTGAAAAGAGACATTTCCTGTCTCGGCAGTATTTGCTGTTTCTTCACTTCCAGCTGCCGCCGGCGAGTTTTCGTCCCCAGCTGCCGCCGGCGAGTTTTCGTCCCCAGCTGCCTTTTGCTCGCCGTCATCACTGGATGCCTCCGGCTCACTCTCGCCTCCGGCTGCCTCTTCGTCCTCGCTCAGGGGCGCATCATCTGTTGATCCGTCCGCCCCCTCCGCGAGCGCTTCAGTCTCTTGGCCTGGAGCCGCGGGTTCCTCCGCAGAAACCTCAGGTGCCTCCGGGCTATCTTCACTCTCCTGCTGCTGGCCCGCCAGGCGCCGCTGTTCATCCCACTGCTCGAGGAGCTGGGCACCGATCGTCACCAGCTTGCTCGCGGTCTTCTCGCCAATGCCCTGGATCTCCATCAGCTCTTCGACCGGCGTCTCCAGTACGTCCTGCAGTGTTTCCTTGCCAGCCCGAATTAGTCGTTCAACAAGCTTGGGGCCCAACTCTTTGCCCAGCGATTCCAATTCCAGCACTGCTCCCTCATCGCGTCCTTCGAGGGAGGCCTGCTGCGACTGGCTGACGAGCTGGATCTCCAACCCAGTGAGCTGACCGGCCAGGCGCACATTCTGAGCGCTCTTGCCAATCGCCAAGGAAAGCTGATCATCGGGAACCACGGCCCGCACGATCTTGGGATCGCCCATGAAGCTGACGCTCAGGACCCGCGCTGGGCTGAGCGCCCGGCTCACGAAAATAAGCGGGTCGGAACTCAGCGCCACTATATCGATTCGTTCCCCACCGAGCGACTTGACGATGTTCTGCACGCGCGAGCCCTTGACACCTACGCAAGCGCCCACCGGGTCCACACGATCGTCGTGCGACACAACCGCGATCTTGGTGCGGGCACCCGCTTCACGCGCGATGCCCTTGATCTCCACAACCCGCTCATAGACCTCGGGCACCTCCTGCTCGAACAGCCCAACCACGAACTCCGGTCGCGTGCGAGAGAGGATGATCTGTGGCTCAGAACCCCGGGATGTGGGCAAAACCTCAACGAGCAGGGCGCGTATGTGGTCCCCCAACCGCGGGCGATCCCGTCGGATGTTCTCCGCAGGAGGGATGATGGCCTCCGCTTTGCCCAGGCGGAGGACAATAGCCCCGCGGTCCACTTGCTGGACTGTGCCGGTGATGATCTCCCCTACGCGGTTGACATACTCGTCATACACATTCTTGCGCTCGGCATCCCGAACGTGCTGCACAAGCGCCTGCTTTACTGCCGAAATCGCATTGCGCCCGAACTCGTCAACGGAAACCTCCACGGGCACCACATCCCCCTCGCGGATATCGGGTTCGATCTGGCGGGCCTCCTCGAGATCGATTTCACTCATGAGATCCCAGGAAACCGCTGACACACGCTTGTGCACGATGACCGAAATCTCGCCTGAGACCTGGTTGATCTTGACCTCGACGTGAGGAGCCCTCTTATACTTCCTCTGTGCCGCAGCTAGGATTCCCTCTTCAAGGGTTTCCAGCAAATAGTCAGGGTCCACCCCCTTTTCCTTGGCGATCACTGCCAGGGCATCGAGAATCTCTGAGGTCATGGTTCCTGCTCCCCGCGGAAATAACTCCTTCGACGGGCTTGGTCTCAACACCGCCCTTTCCATGGGTCGATGTCAAGGTGAGCGCCGCGAATCGCATCCACCGATAATTCCAGGACACCCCCATTCTCCACCCGGAGCCGTATCACATCCCCCTCCACCGACTCGATCCACCCGTTGAAGCGGATCTGCCCGTTGCGAGGCTCCTTCGTTTCGAAGTACAAGCGCTCGCCCAGGAAGCGCCTGAAGTGCTCCAAGCTCCAGATGGGCCGGTTCATCCCCGGCGAAGAAACCTCCAACACAAAATTGCCGAACGCCGGTAGGGCATCCAGCTTCCGCGCAATCTCACGGCTGATCTCCGCGCAGTTTCCGACGTTGACTCCACCCGCGCTGTCGACAAACACTCGCAATTTCCGCTTGCGGCCCGGGATGGACTGGACCTCGACCAGCTCCATCCCGCGCTCTTCGAGCATCGGGCCAACCAGGGCGGCCAACTCTTCGCGCGTCATCATCCCTGCCCACTCTGGGGGGAGCATTTCTCTCCCCATAGAAAGAGAGTGGACAAACAGCCCACTCAGACAGCCACATTACTTGAGCAACCCTGTCTTGGCAAGGGCAAATGGGAGAAAAAGATGTACCCTCAGGCCATCCCAAGCAGTCACCGAAAGGCCGAGCCCGGGTTCCCATAGGGGTCCGAAGCGAATCCGCAGCGCGGGCCCCATCCAGGGGCAAGCGCAAGTTGAGCGCCGGACCCTTATGGGGACCCGGGCTCGGCGGAGCTTGAGGAAAAGTCCGGGCCA
>JAGMDA010000724.1 GCA_023128935.1 Candidatus Eiseniibacteriota bacterium
CCAGCAGGCGCAGATAGTGGTCACAGGCTCACAGGCGATGAGCAGTTGGGCCGGATCGGGACATCTACACTGCGCGTATCTGCGCGCACGGGCTAGTTCAGGGTAACGTAGTCGCCCAGGCTCTTGAATGCGTGCTCTTCACGCGCAACGCGCACCTTCCTCACGCCGGGCGCGTATATCATCATTCCCGACACATCCGATTCTGTCGCTATCTCAAGCACATGGGAATCGTACCCCGCACGCATCTTCATCGCGAATTCGATGGCATCAATAGCTTCCGGGGCAGAGAAGAGCACCTTTCCGCCGCGGGCGAGGTAGTCAGCGTTAAGGAGGAGAAAGCGCTCCCCCTTCTTTCCCGCGTCGCATATGTGTGCTGCGGTGCCACGAAGCACGTATTCGCCAATGGAGACCTTCTCCTTTGAATTGCCCGGCTCAAGGAAGACGTCATTGCGACCAAGGACTGTGATCTCGTAGCCCACGTTCTGTCTATTGACGCGGTCGACTTCGTCGGGCGGTAGACGCCTGACGTCGACTTCAGGTCTTCCGCTTCCCTTATACGGCAGCAGAAGGACCTGATACTGCACAAATGCCATGCCCTCCCGGTGGAGAGAGATATATGAGGCATCGGCCATCCCTTCCGGCGTCGCAATCGGGCCTTCGTGCTCCCTGATTTCGACGTCGCTAGCATTGAGCGGAATGAGGGCCACATTCCCTCCCTCGTTCGTCGTGTCTATCCTCTTCGTTCTCTCGTCGATTCTGAGTTGGGTTGGCTGGAAATGTGCCAGCCAATCGAACTCGTGGTATCCGCTCGTCTGGAAGCTCCTCCCATTGCGGCCCGGCCCCGGAAGGAAGTCGGTTATGATCCAATAGTCTGGTTTGACGAAGAGCACGCGGCGATTATGGAGGACCCCTATCCATCGATACCCGTCACTCGTGGCATCCGCGAAATCATAGTCATCACTGGTCCACCATTGATTCAGCCTGTTGTTGACGCATTTGCGCATACTTCTTGAGTCAACCATGACGGTATTGTGCGCGATGGTCTGTTTGTACCACCGCTTAGACATATCAGCCTCGTAGGAGCCCGTACGGCCGCATTCCGTGACCACGGGTTCGCCGTGCGCCCAGATGTCGAAAGAACCGAAATCAGGGTGCGCGTGCCAGGCCTCATCCCAACCGTAGTCAAAGAACATGTATGGCGAGTCTACGTCCCAGGAATGGCGCATCACGGCCCAGCCTGTATTGGGAAGCAGTATGGAAGTGAAGGGAGGCTCTTCCGCCTTGATCTCGTCGTATGCTTTGAGTGCATTGGCGGTATTCTCGAACTGATCTTCGGCCGTGCTCCGGACTTCATCCGGATATCGCTCGGCAAAATATTTCATAGTGGGATCGGCGAATTCCAGGGCTCCCTTTATGATCACGCTCTTCACAAAGGATCCCTCTGCTCCTATGCCGTTGTCCCCGCAGGGTACGTAGTTGCCTGTAGGCGGAACAATCTTGGTCGCCCACAGATACATCGATTTCCACTTGTTAAGGAAACCCTCTGGGATATCCATAGTCGACTTGCGGACGATCCGCACTATATTGCGGTACTGGTTGATCACGCCCACAGCGTAGCCGACGGAGTTCTCGCAGTGGGTCCCATCCTCGTAGGTCTCCCTAAGCATATGTTCCTGAGTCAGCTCCCACGCTCGTTCGCGCCAGACGCGGGAGTCTCTAAAAGTCGGGAAATATGCCCCGATCCTGACGAGGCCCTCGCACTGAGCAGTCTGCCAGTTGCTTGGCATGAAAACGTCGTTGCAGATCTCGAGAAATTGCGCGTGTTCAAGAATAGAGCTATAGACGCTAAAAACTACTTCCTTGTCGAGCCCAAGCTCGGAAGCCCGGGCAAGCCATCGCTCGCTTTCACACAGTGTGCGAGCGGAGCCAGCCGCACCCAATGTGCGCCAGTACGGCATCCAAACAAAGGCAATATACATCTTGGGACGATCTTGGGGCGGGCGATATGTCACATACCAGTGATTGAACATCTCGAGCCATGCCCTCGCATACTTGATGTCCTCTGTGTACAAGTATGTGCGTTCCAGATAGCCCATGAGCCCCCAGAGAGAGAACTTCATTCCCGGAACGCACGCCGGGAATTTCGGGTCCGCCATGATCCTATCGGCTTCCTCAACTGCGGCCTCACCCGCTTCCCTGGAAACAGACACGGGTTTCAGATGATGGGGCCGCGGACGCGACGCCTGATAGGACAGGTATTCATCTCTGGCACGAGGGAAGTCGCCGGCGGCAACGGCCGCCTTTACATGCTCTAGTCCGGGGTGATCCAGAGCGATGGCGTCGAAGAACTCCCGATCCGCCATAACAGGGCGCGTAGGCGTATAGCCGTATTTCGCCCTCCAGCGCTCCACAAACTCGTTCGTGTAGCGGTACTTGCTGAAGAGCTTCACGTCCATATTCCAGTCGGAATCAAGCTCGATGAGCGGCTCGTCAACATAGGTTACATCCTGCGGCTCAAACGGTGATGTTGCCTGGGGCGGAACGGGCCTCTGCCAGCCATCGACATAGGCCATCGTGTAGTGCACGTCTTGCTCTCGTGATGAATCAGAACCGCAACCGCAGAGCAGAAGGGAAGCCAAGAGAACCACACGCATGACGCGGAGCATATCCGCCTCCTTTCGCGGCCATTCCTTAGGATCTGAGGATACCATCGCGGGAACACGGCGATAGCATCGGTTTCCATACCCTCGATGAGACGGAACAACGCTGCTTGGCACGCGCGATCATCCCATCCGGGTTCCCTCCCGTGTGTTCCCGATGCCAATCTGGATGCGATGGCCAGTGCCCCAATAGTCCCACTCTGGGTCCCAGCTTGCCAGTCCCATGTAGAGGCCGAAGAGTGACCAGGCCCCATGCAGTGTCAAGTTGCATGCCGCTACGGCGTGGAATCGCAATACCCGTATGGTCAAGAAAACCAGCCGACGTGCAAGTCTCGACCCTGATTGCCAAGGCCGTGGAAGGCGAGCCACGGGTGCTGTTCTTCGAGGGTATTGAGGGCGCTCCTTCCCAGACACAGATCAGCCAGTTTCTTGGTGACTTGGCCCGCCAGACTGGCCGAGTCCGTCTTGATGCTCGCAATTGGCGCGAAGTATTCCAGGGATTGGGAGAACTGCTGGGATCCGGGCGCTGGGTGCTGGTTTTCGATGAGTTCCCATGGATGGGTGCTGGCAGGACCCAGATAGTCTCTGACCTCAAATTGTACTGGGATCGCTGGATCAAGAATCCAGAGGTTTATCTCTTTCTCTGCGGTTCGGTGGCGAGCTTCATGACCCAGCACGTGGTCCACTCCAGGGCCCTCCACAACCGCAAGACTCTCGAGTTGTGCCTTGGGCCTCTGCGACCATGGGAAGCTGGTGAGTTCATTCCGCGGCGAAGCGTTCGGGAGAAGGCGCAGCTCTATATGTGTCTTGGAGGCGTGCCGAAGTACCTTGAGCAAGTCGACCCGCGGCAGTCACTAGAGAAGAATCCTAATCGGCTCTGCTTTTCGGCGGGCGGCTTCTTCATTGAGGAATACGAGACGCTGTTCAAGGAACAGTTCCGTAGCCTGAAGGTCTACGAGTCGGTCGTGGAAGCTCTGGCTCAGCAGCCTTCGAGCCTGAATGATTTGGCGCGGCGGATCGGCGTCGCCCAGGGTGGTGGCTTCGCAGGACAAGTCGATAATCTGGTCCACGCCCAGTTTGTGCGCAAATACGTGCCCGTCACACTTGGGGCCGGAAAGCGCCGACGCACGCAATCCTACAAGCTAATTGATCCCTTCCTGCTCTTCTTCTTCCGCTATATGCGGCCCAATCACGAGATTATCCGGAGGAACATCAAGGGAGAGAATCTCTTCCGGGCGATCGCAGGTCCTACAATCCAGCAATACTATAGATTCGCGTTCGAACGCCTCTGCGAGGACGCCATCGACAAGGTGCTTGAAGAGCTAGGTCTTCGGCTGGGCGATGTCGCCGAAATGGGACCGTTCTTTCAACAGAAACGAAGTGAACGCGGAGGATTGCAGATCGACTGGCTGATCGCGCGGCGGGACGAAGTCTGGTCCCTGCTGGAGTTCAAGTACTCCACGTCTCCTATCGGTATGCAAGTCGTGCACGACGTGGAGAAGAAGATTCAGCGCCTGGCCC
>JAGMDA010000725.1 GCA_023128935.1 Candidatus Eiseniibacteriota bacterium
CCTCAAAATCGTCTATGACAACATAGTTTGCCACCTTAAATCTCCAGAGATTGCCTCGCCAGCCGTTCGGGTCGCAGACGTCGTTGACCTCATCAATACGCCAGAAGTAAGTGGTGTCTAAATCAAGAGGACCGGGCTCATAGGTGTTGACATCGACGGTGTTGTGGTCCACGCCCGGGTGGTACGTGGTGTTCGCATCTTCCACAGCAGTTTTATTCGTGCCGAAGTATACCTCGTGCGAAGATGCCCAATTTCCCGGTTTCCAGATAAGGTCCGCTGTCACGGTGGCATCCGGCTGACCATCGTACGGACTCGGAGCCCAGGCAAGGGCAAGGTCTCCGCCTCTGAACAGCTCTTCTACCTTACTCTTGGGAATTGCATAGTCATAGACCCTAAGGTCGTCCATCTTGCCTATGTAGGTGCTGCCCTCGCTAAGCAGGGCGCCGACTTTGAATGGCTTGCCGACAATATTGCTCAGCGTACTATGGGTACCTGGCTTGGTCTTCTTTAAGGCAGCGTCGAAGTATATACTCATTGTCTCTGCGTCCTCGTCCTTTATAAAGACAAAGTGGTGCCAGTCCCCTCTCCATTCCTTCGGGGTCGCAGTGTCCCACATCAGTAAGTCATTGGTGTCGTTGCCTGCACGCCAGTACACAAAGTCGTCGTCTCCATCCGGAACAATCACGTCTAAGTAGTAATCGCCGCCGCCGGCCTGCAGGATACAGTTTCTGTGATTGTCGCGGTAGCCATCCAGCCACACCGAAATGCTTATTCCGGCGCTAATGTCGCTGAGCACGCGTGTGTCGAGGTTGAAGCCCATGTTATCGTCAAACTCCAGGCAGCCATCGAAATACCCATCAGGGTTCCAGCCGTCGCCGATGCTGCCATCGTAGCCGTCAAGCCCATGGCCGGAATTATCATGAACCCAGTTGCCCGATGTCTCGTCGCACGGGTACCACAGCAAAAGATTCGGGTCAATGATTTGAAACTGGGTCAAGAACTGCCAAACCGCACCCGGATAAACATCGCTGCCCTCGACCTCATCTATCCGCCAGTAATAGGTCGTGGCATAATTGAGTTCGTTCACGTCATAACTGTTAGTATCCAAACGGCCAATGTACACGTTGGGGTCGTTGCCATCCCTTACGTTTACATAGTTGGTGCCAAAGTACACATCGTGGTCGGTCGCATACGCCCACGGTGTCCAGCTAAGCGTCACGTTCGGGTCATCCGGCTCATTCGGGTCATTCGGGTCTATCCCCCCCTCGCCGTTAGACGGACTCGGGTTGGTGGCCCGCGGATACAGGAACTCATCCGGCGCAAGCGCTATATCCAGGATACGAAGCTCGTCAATTCTGCCATCAAGGAAGTTGTCAAAGGTGACGCCTGTGGCCGTCTCACAACCAATCCCCACAGCATTAGCATCAACAGGATTAAGGCCACGGCTATTCCCGGTTTCTACTACTTCACCATTGAAATACAACCTCTGGCTCGTCCGCGGGTCAGTTATGTCAAAAACCGCTGCAACATGCATCCATTCATTATATCTCTCCGTCAAGACACCCTCGTCGATGTCCGTGTCGTTATGGTACCAGCGGAGGTCATCGTCTTTACCGAGGTCACTTATTTCAAACGACCATGAGACCTCGTCGTCATCATGCCCAACCAGTATTATATCCTCCTCGCCGTAATCACGCTCGTTGATGTACAGCCACATCTCAATGGTGTATTGATAGCCGTCCAGGCGCAGAAGGTCGTCTTCGCCCGTATCAAGCCTGTACAAACCCGCCTTGGGGAGGAACTCGGCACTGGTCTCATCGGAATTGTACACAGGATTGGACCCGGCATACTTCAACGAACCGGCGTCAATATGTTGTGTGAACTGAATGTTGTTGCCGCTATCGTCGGTGATAGGGTCGGGCAGGTTGCTACCCTCGCTGCCGTCGAACTTGTAGTACAACAAAACGCCGCCGAAACCTGTCTTAAAGCTCCAGACATCGCCTTTGATTGTTGTATCACCGACCTCATCCACCCGCCAGTAGTACCAGGTGAATGTTTCAAGCGTACACGGGTCATAGCTGGTCACACTGACGTTATTGTAATCGACGTTCGGATGGTTTGTGCTGTTGGCATCGTTGACCTCAGCGAAATTCGTGCCTATGTACACATCGTGCGAACTCGCAAGGCATGACCCCGTCCAGCTAAGGTTAGCGTCCGGGGGCAGGCCTTTCCAACCATTGTCTGGTCTGGGACCATAAGCTTTGCCATCCTCAGTTGTAAATTCCCAGACATAACCCGGCCATATATTCGGGTCATTCTCGTTGACCTCATCAATACGCCAGAAGTAAGTGGTGTCTAATTCAAGGTTAAGACTGCCGACCTCCGGATAGGTGTTGCTGTCCTGGCGGCCCTTATACACGTTGTTAGGGTCATCGCCAACCTGGGCATTTTCAACACTGGCGTAATCGGTGCCGAAATACACATCGTGCCCGTTTACATCTCCAGCATCCTCCCACGTCTTCCAGCTAAGCACTACACCCTCCGGGCAGACATTCTGGGCACCACTTCTTGGGTTCGGTCTGGTGGCGCCTCCTATGTCCCATCCGTAAAGCAGGAACTGACTCGGCTCGAGCGCCACGTCGGAGATACGAAACTCATCGAGCCAGCCATCCATCCAGTCATCACGGGTACCGGCCGGACGTATCATATGAGCAATACCAACGACATCATCGTTGGCGGCAGGATTGATAGTTGTTTTACCACCCTGGGCATCCTGTACACCGTCGATAAAGATTTTCTGCGGCTCAGTTGCATTGGTGGAATCAAAAACTATGGCCACATGATACCACCTATCCAGCTCCAGGGCAGTAGTGGCTGTGACCCAATCGCTCTCGCCGGCCGTGGCGTAGCGCATGATTCCAGAAGTGTAATATTCCCAGGTGATATAGTCAGAACTATACTTCTTAAGAATGACGGTCTGGTCCTGAACAAAGGAGTTTATCTTGATAAACGTCTCCACGGTGTACGCAGGTATGGCCAAATCGAGGATATGGTCGCCCATAGAGGGGCTTTCGAGACCCGATTCATTGACGAAGCGGGCGGAGGTGCCATCTGTGTTGAACCAGGGATTCGTGTTGGCATCATATGTCACCGAACCACTACCCTCTGTGACTTTAGTGAATGTCAGACCTGATATCTCGTCCTGGACGGAGTCCGGAAAGTCCTGACCTTCGCCGTTATCGAAACTCAAGTACACCAAGACATCCGGTGTGGCACTATTGACCAGGCCCAGCACCAAAACAAA
>JAGMDA010000726.1 GCA_023128935.1 Candidatus Eiseniibacteriota bacterium
CCCAGGCTGAGGACGCCCAGAAGGCGATCCAGAACCTCGACGGGCAGGACTTCAAGGGTCGCAATCTGAAGGTCAACATCGCGAAGCCACGCGAGAATCGTGGCGGCGGTGGTCGCGACCGCGGCGGTTGGTAGCAAGAACGTAGGGGAAGGCTCCACTAATGAGCCTTCCCCTATCCGGCCGGTGCGTCCCGAGAACTCCTCCGCCTTGCAAGAACCTTGTCCCGCCAGAACTCGTTGCAACTCGCCGTGAGGAGGTCGTGCGACGAACCTTGGCGCAGCAAGGGTACAAACTTCAGGGCAATGCCTACCGATAGAATCCCTTGATCGCCCCCCAACTGGTCCCTTTCGCGGGACCCGAGGGGATGCAAGGATTCGGCCCGCAGCTAAAGAGGCCAGGATGCCACTCGCCGCCGACTTGTGCGCACTGCTCAGGGGACCCAAGGAGAATACACACCTCCCCGATGCAGCACACACGGACCTCAACCAGGCATGGGTCGCCCGCGCAGCTGCTCAGATGGGCATGCCACACACCTTGCATCGCCTCGCACTCTTCTTCAGTGACAACAGAGCAATCAAAGGCAACACAGCAGACGGCAACGGGTGGACTCGCCTCGGGCTCAGCGTAGATGCCGTCCAGGTTGATGCCCATCCCGCCTAGTTCGTGCGCATCCCACTTCGATAGCGAGCCGACACAGTTCGCCGTGCCGGCAAAGGGGTAGGGGACCGTGGGGTCGGGAATCAGCGGGATGATGCCTGGATCGGCATCGCCGTATGCGTAGCCATAGAAGGCATAGACCGGAACGTAGTTGCCATACCAGGGTTCATCACCGACGGCGACCCACGCGTTCCCGGTGTTCGGGCCCGGCTCCGGAATCCAGCCGACAATCTCGATACAGCCAGAAGGATTGCAGCAAGGACTCCAAGAGGCGAACGTGAAGATGGCGGGATCGTAGTCGCCGATGCCGAGCTGAACACCGCAGAACTCCTTCTCCTCGGTCCACGCGGCAATAATGAACCACGCTGCTGGCTGCATGTTGGGCGTGCCACCGGGCGTGTCGATCCGGTTGATCTGCTGGCTGTGATGAGTGATCGCATAGGACCCGTAGAGCTCGCACATCTCCTCCCCCGGGGGCTCGGAGAACTGGAGTTCCGGGACATAGTGCGTGATCAGCACGCCGCAATCCAGGTTCATGGGATGTGCTCCGGCATTGCTGACCAGAAATCCCAGCAGAACCAAAGTCGAAATTAGGTGCTTCATCTGTCAAGCCCTCCCGATGCACGTACACAACCTGGGTGCATGCATAGGCAATGTTGTGGTATGGCGTCCGCAAGCTCAAACTAAACCAAGTGATTCTTGCTGCGCAGGCTGAAATCTTGTCGTTCTCCGAATTCAGACCTTCGTCAGGAGCGCCGCAGCATGCGCGCGCGCGCGGGAGTCGGCCCCGTCACCTGAGAGCATCCGTGCAACCTCGGCCACTCGCTCGGGCTCCGATAGCGCGCGCGCTGTCGCGGTGTTCGTTGCACCCTCGGCTTGCTTCCAGACCCGGAAGTGGCGCTCCGCACTCGCTGCAATCACCGGCACATGCGTGACCAGCAACACTTGCCGGTGCATAGACACACGTTGCAGCCGCTTGGCCACGTCCCGCGCGGCCGTGGCACCCAGGCCAGCGTCGATTTCGTCAAAAACGGTTAGCAGGGCGCGCCCGCGATCCCCCAGGACTACGCGCAGGCCAAGTGCGATGCGCGCCATCTCGCCGCCACTGGCGATCTCGCCAAGCGGATGAAACCCGGCCCCCCGGTTAGTTTGAATCTCGAGGCGCACGCGCTCGGCGCCCGCACTACCTACCACCGAACCACCTGGAAGCGTCAACAGCCCTTCCCGGATAGCAGCCAGCGGCTCGAGAGCCAGATGCAGGGCACAGTCCTGCATGCCGAGACTTGCCAGCTCCCGCTCCAGAGCCCGCATAAGCTTTCCCGCAGACTTCTGCCGGGCAGACCTAAGCTCAGAGACAGCCTCACCAAGCGCCGCTTCCGCCCGGGCCAACTCGGCGCGTATCGCTTGCTCGCGTTCCTTGTTCTCCTCGACCTCCAGCAGGCTCTCACGCATCGCGCCCGCCGCATCGAGGATCTCAAGCAGTGGCTTGCGATGTTTGCGCTCCAGTCCTTCGAGCCGCTCGAGACGCTCCTCGATGACAGGCAGGTCGTTGCAGTCCTCATCGGCGTGCGAACGAAGCGCGCTCAACTGCCGGTATAGCTCCCGCGCAGAGGTGACGAGACCCTTAACCTGTGCCCGGATCTCTTGCCACTCCGGCGCTTCGGGTGGCAGCGAGGTGGCTCGGTCATCCAAGGTCTCCAGCGACTCGAGCACCGCCCCCTCGCGCGCGTTCAGGATCTGCTCGGCAAGCATCAGCCATTCGCTCTGCCTGACGCCCTCGCGTAGGCTGCCGGCACGCTCCCGGAGTTGCTCAATCTCCCCCGCAGCGGGATCGATCTGTTCAATCTCTTGTAGCTGGAATCGAATCCAATCCTCCTCCTCCACCAGTCGGGCCATCTTTGCACGGTGCTCCTCAAGCGCCTGTCGGTGTATCCGCAGGTCGCGAAAGAGTTCTCTGACACGCCGCCGCTGTTCACCATGGCCGCCAAAGAGATCCAATAGGTCACGCTGGACTTCAGGGATCCGGAAGCGCTCCTCCGCTCGCTGCCCGTGGATCTCCACGAGCTGCGCGCCCAGCTTGCGCAAGGCGCGCTGGAGCACCCGGTGACCGTTGACGAAGCAGCGGCCCACACCACCGGGATGGATCTCGCGGGAGAGAATCAGCTCCTCACCCTCCGTTGGAATACCCATGGCGCGGACCATCCGGCGCGCGGGGCGGTCACTGCGGAACACCACCTCAATCCGGAGGTCCGCTCCATGCGCTCCGATCCACTTGGGCGATCCCCGGCCTCCGAGTGCCAGGCCCAGGGCTCCCAATAAGATCGATTTGCCCGTACCCGTTTCGCCGGTCAAGACATTCAGGCGTGGAGAGAACTCCAGTTCCGCTTCACGGATCAGCAGGAAGTTCTTCACCAACAGCCGCCTCAGCATCTTTGCTTTCCTTCTTATGCCCGCCAACGAGGATGCCCACCTCGGGAGAACATTCACTGCACCTAAGAATTCATCCGCCCCACTTGAGTTTCTGGCGCAGCACTTCCCAGAACGACCGCTGGCGCAGCTGTACAAAGCACGAACTCTTATCCGCTCTGCCCACAAGTACAGACTCGCCAGGGCGAACCTCCAGGAAGACCTGGCCATCCACGGCGAGATAGCCTTTGGCGCCCTCGCGCCGCCATTCCAGGCGGATCGTCTCGTAGGCCGGAAAGATGAGCGGGCGGATGGCCAGTGTGTGCGGGCAGATCGGCGATGCAATCAGTGCATCCAATAGCGGCTCGACGATCGGCCCACCGCTAGACAGTGAGTAGGCTGTGGAACCTGTCGGTGTGGCCACTATGATCCCGTCGGCCTTGAACCGGCCCACCAGCGTCTTGCCGATCGTCATGCCCAGTTCGAGCAGGTGCTGCCCCGATCCGTGGAGGACAGCGTCATTCAGGCCATGGAGGGTGGCCCGGGGCTTGCCGTTGCGACCCATGATCGAGATGCGCAGCATCATCCGCCTCTCAATGCCGTAGTCCCCGCGCAGGGTCTGCTCCATGGCCTCGAAGATCTGGCGGATGTGAACATCGGTCAGGAAACCCAGACCGCCGAAGTTGACACCCAGGATGGGAACCTGGTGGGGATAGAGGGCGCGTGCAGCCGATAGGAGCGTTCCATCACCCCCGAGTACCACGAGCAGATCGATCGTGCGCGATAGCTGTTGCTGAGGAAGGCGCTTCACCTCCGGGGGCAGTGGCCCCTCCGTATCATCGCTCACCCAAACCGTGCACTTCTCGCCCCGCAGCCAGGCCACCAGCTCCTGGAATACCTTCCGACAACGCCGCTTTGCGAAGTTCGGGTAGACTCCGACCGCATGAATCGTCCGCCTAGTCACCTCTCCCCCCCCCACCTGCTGTGTCTGAATCCTGGGAGCCAAGGCTGCCGTCGGCCATCAAGATGCGCACTTCCCGCTCAGCTTCGCTCAGGCGCGCTACACAACGGCCATATAGCTCCCGGGCCTCGCGGTAACGCTGAAGCGAAAGCTCCAGATCAAGCGACCCACCCTCGAGCTGCCTCGCGATCTCCTCCAGACGTTCCAGCGCCTTCTCCAACGGCAGGTCACCGGACGTGCTGTCCTCAGCAGGCTTCCCGGATTGGCGCCTCTTGCTGTCCGCCGTTCCCGAATCCAGCATTACCGCTCTCCTTCTATGACCGCTGCCTTCAGGTGCCCAAGATCCTCAGCATGCCCCCAGTGGGGTCCGTCTGGTCCGTCATCTGTCAGTCCCCTGCGTTTCGGGCTGCGTCTCGCCATCTTGCCCCGGCAGCAGGTGGCTCTCGACGCGGCAGAGCAGCGCTCCGCGCCCGAGCTGGAGGCGCACCTCATCTCCGTCGGCCACATCCCCGGCCGCGTGCAGTAGCCTGCCTGCGGAATCGAATGCCAGCGCAAACCCGCGCTCCAGGACGGCGGTTGGATTGAGCGCCTCAATCCGCGCCCCCAGTGCTGTCAGCCGATCCTGTGTCGCCACCAGGCGCTGCGTGACTGCGCGCTGGCCGCGAAGCAGCAACTCGTCGGCGTGCTGGCCCTCCTGGAGCAGGCGATCGACGGGGCTCTGCATGCCGCGGCTCCTCCCCAGCGCCTCCAGCTTGAGCTTATACTCCGAGAGTCTGCGCGTCAGGGCTGTGGCAGCGCGGTCCAGCGAGTGACGCAGATCCGCGAAGGTCTGGGGCAGGTCGCGTACCGCGATTTCCGCCGCGGCTGAAGGTGTTGGGGCGCGCACATCCGCTGCCAGATCGGCAATCGTTGTGTCGATCTCATGCCCCACGGCAGAGATGACCGGAATGCTGGAAGATGCGATCGCCCGGGCCGTGATCTCCTCATTGAAGGCCCAGAGGTCTTCCAGAGAGCCGCCGCCCCTGCCAACAATCAACAGATCCGCGGCGTCGCAGCGGCAGAGTTCCTCGATTCCCCGCGCGATATCCTGTGACGCGCCCTTGCCCTGAACGGCGGAGGGTCTGAGGATGATCCTGATCGGGGGCCAGCGCCGCCGAAGCACCTTCACGATATCGCGGATCGCGGCCCCGGTGGGCGAGGTAACTACGCCAATCGTTTCTGGAAAAGCGGGTAATGGGCGCTTGCGCGCCGCGTCAAACAAGCCCTCGGCTGCCAAACGCTGCTTGAGGGCCTCAAAAGCCAGCTGCAGCTCACCTTCCCCAATAGGAAGGAGCCTTTCGGCGATGAGCTGATACTGTCCGCTGGGTGCATACACGCTGGCGCGGCCAAACGCAGCGCACTGCATACCGTCTTCCGGCATGAACCGCAGGCGCTGGTTTGCGTTTCGAAACATGGCACAGCGCAGTTGGGCGTGGGCATCTTTCAGAGAGAAGTAGAAGTGACCCGACCGGTGAGCCACGAAATTCGAGATCTCGCCCTCCACCCACAGAGGTGCGATGGCGTCTTCGATGCAGTGCTTGATCAGCGACGTGACCTCGCTGACTGTAAGGCGCTGCTGCATTGGTGCGTCACTCCTGGAGGCCCTGCACCCCCACGCGCGAGCTTCTACCACATCATAGGGCGCTAGTCCCCTCCGGGGAAAGGCGCTCAGCGGCCGTCACCGTGTTGGCCAGTAATGATGCCACCGTCATCGGGCCCACACCTCCAGGCACCGGTGTGAGCGCTCTGACCCGCCCTTTGAGCCCCTCGAAGTCGGCATCGCCGCACAGCCGCGTCTTGCCTGGACGATCCGGATCGGGCTCGCGGTGTATGCCCACGTCGATCACGACCGCATCTGGTGACACCATATCGGCGGTGAGGAACCGCTTGCTGCCGGCAGCAGCAATCACAATATCCGCCTCACGCGTATGGCGATTAAGATCGCGTGTTAGTGTATGACACACCGTCACGGTGGCGTTGCCGAAGGATGCCTTGGCAGAGAGCAGATTGGCCAGTGGTCTGCCAACGGTGCGGCTGCGGCCGAGTACTACCACGCACCGGCCCTCCGTCGGGATCTGATAGAACTCCAGGATCTTCAGGATCCCCAAGGGAGTGGCAGGAATGAAGCGGGGGGTCCCCAGGCAGAGCAGCCCGATATTGAGTGGATGGAACCCGTCGACGTCCTTCTGGGGGTCTATCGCCGAGAGGATTTCATCCTCCGCGAGGTGTCGCGGTAGTGGCAGCTGGACCAGGAGGCCATGCACCGACTTGTCACGGTTCAGAGCATCTACTTGGTCAAGTAGTTCTTGACGCGTGCTTTGCTCGGGCAGATGAATCGTTGCCGACGTAATTCCCACGGCCTTGCACGCCTTTTGCTTGGCTCGCACGTATACGCGGGATGCCGGATCTTCTCCCACTCGAATCAGCGTCAGGGAGGGAATGAGCCCGCGCGTGCCCAGGTGTGCGATCCGCCCGCGCAACTCTTCCTTCACTTTCTCGGCAACGGCGCGCCCGTCCAGGACTTCTGCGGCAATCTCGGGCATCTCTACCCCCCACCAACCCAGAGGCTACCGGGCATACTCCACCGCGCGGGTCTCTCTGATGACTAAAACCTTGATCTGTCCTGGGTACTGGAGTTCCTTCTCGATCTTGATCGCCACCGCCGAAGCCAACTCCGCGGCTTCATCATCGTTTACCTGTTTCTGCTGAACCATTATGCGGATCTCACGCCCAGCTTGGATGGCGAAGCACTTGTCAACCCCCGCAAATGCCTTTACGAGCGACTCGAGTTTCTCCAGGCGCTTCACATAGGCTTCCAAGGTCTCTCTGCGGGCCCCGGGACGCGCACCCGAGATCGCGTCGGCAGCCTGTACGAGCGCAGCGACCACACTGTCGCACTCAATCTCCCCGTGGTGAGCCCCAATCGCGCGGCACACTTCCTCCCGCTCGTTGCAGCGCCGGGCGAGCTCCATGCCGATGATCGCGTGCGGGCCCTCGACCTCGTGATCCACCGCCTTACCGATGTCATGCAGCAACCCACTGCGAACCGCCAGGGCCGTGTTGACGCCAAGCTCCGCGCCCATCATCGCCGCCAGAGATGCCACTTCCATCGAGTGCATGAGGACATTCTGCCCAAAGCTGGTGCGGTACTTAAGCGAACCTAAATTCCGCACTAGATCGGCATGGAGCCCATGAACCCCCATATCCAGCGCCGCCCGTTCCCCAGTCTCGCGGATCTCTCGCTCCACTTCACGGCGGGCACGTTCGACGACCTCCTCGATACGGCCCGGGTGGATCCTGCCATCGGTGATGAGTTTCTCTAGTGCCTGCCGCGCGACCTCGCGGCGCACCGGATCATAGCCGGAAAGCAGAACCGCCTCGGGCGTATCGTCGATCACAACGTCAACGCCCGTTGTTGATTCGAAGGCCCGGATATTGCGTCCCTCGCGCCCGATGATGCGCCCTTTCATCTCCTCCGATGGAAGCGTTACAACTGTTACTGTGGACTCCACAGACTGTTCGGCCGCCAAGCGCTGGATGGCGATGCTGATAATCCGCTGCGCCTGCCGCTCAGCACTGCGTTCAGCCTCCTCACGAATCCGGCGAGCCCCAATCGCCGCCTGGGCACGGGCATCATCTTCTAGGTTCTTCAGTAGCTCGTCGCGGGCCGCTTCGGCCGTTAGGCCGGAGATTTGCTCAAGCTTCTTGTTCTGCTCGGTCAGAATCTCCTCCAGCTTGCCCTCTCTGGCTTCGAGATCGCGGCTGCCCGTATCCAGCTTCTTCTCAAGTCGCTGCATTTCTTTCTCACGGCCCTGCAACTGGTCGCCTTTGCGCTTCAGAGCCCCTTGCTTCTCCACCACAGCCTGCTCTTTGCGCTCAACTTCCTGCTTAGCGTTCCAGATCTCTTCATCGAACTTGGCCTTGGCCCGGAACCATTCCTCGCGCGATTCGATCGCCGCAGTCTTCTTGAGCAGCTGCGTCTCCCTACGCGCCTCCTCCAGGATCTGCACGGAGCGCGACTCGGCATCCTCGAGCCTCACACGATCCCCGCGCCGCTGGGCCCACATCCCAATGATAAAGGCCAGCACCCCTACTGCGAGGGCAGTTGCCCCCACGACTATCCAGTTGATGGATCCCATCTCCATATATTCCTCCAGACGACAGAGGCATCCCAAGAGCGCAAGACTCCGGACAAAGAGAAATCCCCGCCACTGCCGTGTTTAGCGAACTCTTTGAACCTGGTCTGTCCAGGTGGGGTCCTTCCCCGGTCCACATCGAGCCCCCTCGCATGCGAGGGTCCCTCTAGTGGCCGTCCCCGGACCCCCCGGGGTGGGCGTTGGCTCAAATCGTCCCGCTGTCTACACAAACAGGGCAGGGATTATATGCTCTGAAAACCTCCGCTCGAATGCTAGGGCATTCCCTGAGTTTCATTCCCGAGCGCTTCTCCCAGAATTGAGTCGAGTTTGTCCGCCCGTTCCCTTACCTGATCGAGCACTGTCTGAGAGCGAGCGCGCTCACGCAGAAGCTCATCTGCCAGATTCAGCGCCGTCAGTACAGCCAGGCGCTTCATATCCACGACACTGCTGTGCTGCTTGATATCCCCAATCGTATCGTCGACATAGGCGGCCAGTTCGGAGATAGTGGCCCCGTAAGGCCTTCCGGATACCCGGTACTCCTCTCCGAGAATGGTAACCTTCGTGTATGAAACTTCGCCCATGGGTGCCTGAGTCCAATTCGAGCGGTCTGAGCAAGCACCTGCCCAACCCAGACCCACCTGCCAGCAGATGCGTCCCCGCACCCGCTATACCAAGTCTAGGAATCCCCCCCAAGCAAGTCAACCTTCTCAATCACGACCCCAAGGCGCAGACGAACCTCCTCGCGCTCCTTGAGGAACACCCGGTTCTCCTCCTCCAGCTGCCTGATCCGATCGAGAACCCGCAGCAGGCTGGCCGTATCCGAAGCGCCGGCAGCCTCGAAGGCACGCTGGCGCTCTCGGTGGAACCCCTCGCACTTGATCGAGAGCCCATTGCGCTCCTCCCGCAGATCCCGAATCAAGCTACTTGCCAGCTCGATCTTTTCTCCCAGGCGCTCCAGCTCCTCGGAGAGAACATCACTGGGCGTTTCCCGTCTAGCCGTGGAACCCATTGTGTCTCCGGGCGTTACGCGCATGGGGATCTACTGTCCCTCTGCCTCACGTGCGGTCTGCACGAGCTTACCGAACGCGTTGCGGTCCTGCACGGCCAGATCCGCCAGAATCTTGCGGTCCAGAGTGATGCCAGCGTTTTTAAGTCCAGCAATAAGAACACTATAGCTCATGCCATTGAGTCGCGCGGCCGCATTGATCCTTTGTATCCAGAGCCGGCGCATCATCCGCCTGCGGACACGCCGGTCTCGATAGGCGTACTGGAGGCCACGCATCAAGTTCTCTTTAGCTATGCGATAGAGCTTGGAACGACCCTGGAACCCTCCCTTGGCCCTGCGCAGTATCTTTTTGTGGCGCGCCCTTCTGGCTACAACCACTCTTGATCTCGGCATCCCCTCCTCCTTTCCCAGCCTCGCCCTCGATCC
>JAGMDA010000727.1 GCA_023128935.1 Candidatus Eiseniibacteriota bacterium
ATCAATGACGTCCTCTCCGACAACCGCAGCGTAGCGTTGAATTCCCTCTGCCATTGCGGCTACCCTCCAAAGTAAGCTTTCAGGAGCGCCGCCAGTTCGTCTCGCAGCTCCGTCAATGTGGAAAAGAAAGGGTCTACACCAGCCATCTGTTCACTCAGGTCTCGGTATGTATCGCCGAACTGAGATCCATACCCGCAGAGCCACGCCCGGACGTCATCCACGGAATCCACGGTTCTCCGGCGGGCATCGATCACATGGTAAAAGATGCTGCCTGCCGACATCGAGGGGATGGCCGTCACAAGCTGTTTGGGGTCGCTGATCTCCTTGTGCGTATCGAATACGACAATCTGGGAAGTCAGGAAGTTGAATTGCATGTCCACCTTGGACCAGGAGACATGCTCGCTCTCGTCGAGCCGCTCCTCAATCACATCAACGAGTTCCTGGCGCAATTCTTCCAGGCTCTGAAAATCAGTGGGATCGATCACACCCAGACGCTCAGCCGTCTTGCCATCGCGCAGGGCGTGGTGAGCCCAGGAGGCGAAATCGTTCTGATACTCCGGATCATCAAGGCGGGGCTGAAGGCGGGAGCCCCAGAAATGGTAATAGACGCTACTGGGATCGATGGTCTGTAGGATGTCGCGCAACTCCCGGAGATTCTGTGCCCGCCTGCCGGTAGCCATCGCGACGAGTGCGCAGTCCATTATCTTGAAGGGTGTCCCCTGGCTCTGTTCCTCCACCGGCACATCTTGCCTGACGGTGGCCGCGCCCACATCATGCCTATCATCCATTGGGAGCCTCCTACTCACGCCTTGCCTCCCGCGAATCGAACCACACCCTGCGGTAAAAGAAAAGGGCGCTTTCCCGCGCCCCCGCTGCCCCCGGCTCGATGGGAACCCCAGGCAGGCATGACCCTGCTCGGGGCTCCGCTGCTGTCCACGCGCGATACTCGCGGAGTGTCCAGCTAAGTTTTTCTATTTCTTCTTGCGCTCCTTCTCAGCGGCCTTTTCTGCATCCTCGCGCGTCTTGCGCTCCGAGGCCTTCTGCTCGGCTGACTTGACGAGCTCCAGCACCGCCATCTCACCTCCGTCCCCCAGTCTGGAGCGTGTCCGCAGAATCCGAGTATAGCCTCCGGGGCGCGTAGCGTACCAGGGAGCAATCGTGTCGAACAGCTTGGCCAACACAGCAGGTTTCTGGACAGTGCGAGCGACCAACCGGCGCGAGTGAATATCGCCCCGTCTCGCTTGCGTGATCAGCCGCTCCGCAACGCGGCGCGTCTCCTTGGCCTTGGCTACGGTGGTCTCGATCCGCTCGTGCTCGAACAGCGCCGTCGCGAGATTGCGCAGAACGGCCTTGCGGTGCGAGGTGGTCCGACTCAGCTTGCGGCCCTCTTTGAGGTGTCTCATCTCTTGCGTTCCTTTCGCTCCCGGACTACCGGCAGGGATGTGCAGTCAGCGCCGTGGCTCGCTTCCCGGGCAGTCCATACGGTGCACTGGAAAGCGGCCTGCGCTCAACGCCGGGCAGCAAGTCTACTCGGTCAGCTCGGTGATGGCCTCGGCCTCTTCCTCGCTCTCCTCTTCAGTCCCGCCATCTTCCAGTTCATCTCTCACACCGAGGTATTTCGTCACGTCCATGCCGAAGCGAAGCCCCATACCCTCGATGAGGTCTTGGATTTCCTTGAGCGACTTCTTGCCGAAGTTCCGATACTGCAGCATATCCTGCTCGGACTTCTGGACCAGATTGCCCAGCGTGCGAATACGGGCGGCTCGAAGACAATTGGCAGAACGGACTGACAGCTCCAGCTCGTCCACACTCCGCTCGAGGAGAGTCTTGATGCGGGTGAATTCCTCATCCACAGCCTCTTCTTCTTCTTCCTCGAAAACCTCTTCGAACTTTACGAAGACGCTGAAGTGATCCCGCATGATCTTGGCCGACATCGCCAGGGCATCCTGCGGAAGAATGGAGCCATCGGTTGAAATCTCCAGTAGGAGCTTGTCGAAGTCGATCCGCTGACCGATCCGAGCGGTTTCCACTGCGTACTTCACATGGAAAACAGGACTGAAACTCGTGTCCAACACGATGGTCCCAACCGCGCGCTGACCCGCCTTCTGATGCTCTTCCGCAGTCACATAGCCTCTGCCTGTGACCACCTCAACCTCGATTTCCAGCTCGCCGTCCTTGTTGACGGTTGCGATGTGATGATCGGGGTTCAGGACCTTGACATCCGAGGAGATCTGGAGATCCCCGGCCTTGATCTCACCCTCGCCAACGGTCCGAAAGATCCCGGTCCGTGGACCATCCCCAAGGTGTTTGAAGCGAACTTGCTTGAGGTTCAGGACGATATCGGTCGCGTC
>JAGMDA010000728.1 GCA_023128935.1 Candidatus Eiseniibacteriota bacterium
CGCGTCGGTTACCGCCAGCGTGGGTGGTGCGTCGAGGATGATCAAATCTGCGTTCCTCTGGACTTCAGCCAACACGGCCTTCATCTTCTTTGAACCCAGCAGTTCTGAAGGGTTGGGAGGGATGGGTCCACTGGTGATCAGGCGCAGATTGTCGATTTTCGTCCTCAGCATACATTCCTCGACGTTGTGGACATCGTCAACCAAAAGATTGGTCAAACCGGTGTGGTTGTCCAGGTCAAATAGTTGGTGGAGATTAGGAAGGCGCAGGTCCGTGTCTATCAGCGCGACTCGAAGCCCCGCCTGGGCGCACACTACGCTCAGGTTAGCGGCTACGGTTGTCTTACCTACCCCTGGTTCCGCACTTGTGACGAGCAAAGTTGTCAATGGTTCGTCAACACCGGCAAAGCGGATATTGGTCCGCAAAGTGCGGTAGGCTTCGGAAACGGGCGCGCGCGGAAAAGTTGACGTGACCAATCCACTGTTGCGCTGCTTCCCTCGCAGCCGGGGAACAGTCCCCAACGTAGGTAGAGATAGTATCTGTCTGACATCGGTGTAGGTCTCAAAGGGGCGCTTCAGATGTTCCAGCAGGAAAGCCAGTCCCACGCCGAGATTGAGACCAACAAAGGCTCCCACGAAGGTATTAAAGACAATGTTTGGTCGGATGGGTTTTGTGGGGGCAATCGCCGGCTCGACCACAGTGACGTCGAAGAACTGGGACTGAGTAAGTTGGATGCTCAAATAAGTTCCCAGGAGATTGGCGTAAGAGGATAGCTGGCCAGACAGAGCGGACTGTCTGGCGTTTGCCTCCCCTTCTGCCAATAAGTCGGATGAAGTACGCGCTTGGTCTATCAGCGATTGATTGTATGCGATGAGTTCCTTCAGGTTCGCCATCTGTGCCACCACATCCTGCTCGAGCGCGACGATGTTTTGGAGTTGTCGTTCCGTATTATGCAGAGAAATGAACGTGAAAGCGACTTCGTTTGCAATGTTGCTGGCTCGTTGCGCATCCGTATCTTCTACAGTCAACTCCAATAACTGCGTGTTGGCGATCAGGTTAGTGCCAAGCATGCCCTTTAAACCACCGGGGGAAAGATCCAGGTCGAGGTTGGCGATCACGATTTCCAGGATCGGCCTGGTCTTGAGCAACTTGCTGTAAGTCAGGGCCAGGTCCGCCCCCATCGTGATAGAGCGGTAAGCAAGGGGGACATCTGCTGATTGATCGACCGTCAGGGTCAGTTTGGCCTGGTAGATGGGTTGCATATTCCTGCTCACCACGAAGGCGGCCACAGAGACCAGCAATGTGCCAAGCACGATTAACCAAAGTCGCTTCCAGACGGTTTGAAAAATTGTTTGGAGTTCCATACAGTCCCCCTCATCAAACTAGTGTTTCTGTATTAGGCTGTTACCCCTGCAAATCCGTTTATGGGGCAACAACCACCTGGTTTTCTTCAAGCCCCTTCAAAATCTCTACCTGATCCTGGCCTCCGATGCCTAGTTCAACGTCTACGCGGCGCTGGCCTGTGCTATCCTGCACGATGACGAAGTATTGGTCCTGGAAGGAGCGAAGCGCATCTGGCGGGAGCCAGAGCGTCTCGTCTTTTTCCTCCAGGACGATGGTCACGCGGACCATGTTGCCCAGGTTCAGTTCGCCGAGGTCCCCTTCCAGGCGGATGCGGGTGGAGTTGTCGAGGCCGCCCGGGCTCCCGACGCTGCCGCCGGTGCCGTAGGGATAGGGCAGGCGACGGATGGTGCCGGTCCAACTGCGATCCGGGTTGATGCTGAGGGCGATGGTGGCCTCTTGCCCCTCGGTCAGGTCTTTCAACTCGTCGTCGGAGGGGCTGGCACTCACCTCGATGGCCGACGGGTCGGCGACGACGATGACCGTTCTGAACGGTTCGACGGGCCGGCCGGGGTAGAGGGAGAGGGAGATGACCTCGCCGTCCACCGGGGCGACGATTTGCGAACTCTCTTTCAGCCGGCCCAGTGCTTGCTGTGCCTGCTGCACCTGGATGGCCAACACAGGGTCCACACCTTTCTTCAATCGCTCCAACTCCGCCTCGGCCTGTTCCACACCGATTTCCGCGATCTTGAGCTCGTGTTGGTAGGCCCACCCGTTGGCAGTGGCCTGGTCGTGCTGGGCCTCGGCGGTTTCCAGGTTCCACTGG
>JAGMDA010000729.1 GCA_023128935.1 Candidatus Eiseniibacteriota bacterium
CTATCTCACGATTGGTGATGTCGATATTCCTGCTCAAATTCCGACGAGATTTCGCACACTGTAAACGGAGGTAATTATGCTGTCAGGCAAGCATTCCATGCAGGTTCAGCCATTGAGAGATCCGGATATAGCCCAAAAAAGGCCTCCGAGATCCTGGGGATTCCCCTGAGGCGCCAGGAGAACGGAAAAGACGACTGATGAAGGCGGCCGAGGAACTGAGTCCCAAGGTTGGTGTGGTCTCGGCTTGCGAAAGTCTGGGGGTGCCACGGGTGTCGTTTTGCCGCTGGCGATGCAGCCGCGGTTCGCGGAAGTCCAGTGAGAACGCACCACGTCGGCCCAGCCACCGGGCATTGAGCGAGGATGAGCGTCAGACCGTACTCTCAGTGTTGCATGAGGGGAGCTTCGTTGATCTGGCTCCGGCGCAAGTGTATGCGCGACTTCTCGATGAGGGAACATTCCTGTGCTCGATTCGCACAATGTACCGGATATTGGAGGCGGAGGGAGAAGGCCGGGAACGGCGGAATCAGCCTCGTCATCCGCAGTATGTGAAGCCGGAGCTGGTGGCGACTGGACCGGGTCGAATTTGGACGTGGGACATAACCAAACTTCTGAGGTCGGTGGAGTGGTCGTACTACTACCTGTACGTGATCCTAGACATGTACAGCCGCTACACGGTGGGCTGGATGTTGGCCAACCGGGAGTCAGCAGCCTTGGCCAGCGGGTTGATCGGGGAAAGCTGTCGCTGGCAGGGGATCCGGGAGGAGGAATTGACGCTCCACTCAGACCGCGGCGCGTCGATGACCTAGAAGACGGTGGACCTTCTGCTGGCGGATCTGGGGGTAACGAAGAGCCTCAGCCGTCCGCATGTATCGGACGACAATCCGTATTCGGAGGCGCAGTTCAAGACGCCGAAGTACCGTCCGGAGTTCCCAGCGCGGTTTGGATCGATTCAGGGTGAGCGCAACTTCTGCAGGACGTTCTTCGCCTGGTACAACCACGATCACTACCACAGTGGGATTGGCTTGCTGACGCCGGCGATGGTGCACTATGGGCAGGCGGCGACCGGCTTGCAGAAGCGACACGAAGTCTTGGAGGACGCCTACGCCCAGCATCCCGAAAGGTTCATCCGTCACCCGCCGCGGCCACAGCCGTTGCTGCCTAAGGTGTTGATCAGCAATCCGGTTTCTGCGATCGAATTGGAGGAAGTTGTACTCTAAATTCGGAAGGGAAGTGTCTCAAACATGTTGACACGCTCCGCGCGCGACCATGGCGACAAGCACCTCCACTGTAAAATAAGCCCGATGCCCCACTGATGTCCCTGTATATGACTCGCAAGGCTAATCGGTGTGCTCGACGTGATCGGTGTGTATGTTCCATCCAGGGGGACGCGAGACAGACGGAATGTTGAGAAGCGCCGATTCCAAAACGCGTTTGCGGCAGCTATTGCTGGGATACATGCCGACAACGCCGGCACCCAGGTGATCATAAGTGGTCACATGAACGTGGTGGAGAGAGATCATCGGCCTCAATACCCGATTTTGGTGAGTTGGAGTACCGTTTCTACGAAGCTTTTGCCTCGGCAGGACTTTCTGATGCCTTCCGGCTTCTGAATCCGCGCCGAGACAACCATAGTTGGTTCGGTCGATCTGGGGCGGATATCGGTTTGACCATTTCTTTGTGTCTGAATCTCTGAGGAACACTGTGTCGCGGTGCTGCTACGTTCATGAATGCAGGACATCTGGACTGAGCAACCACTCAGAAATGGTCCTCCACATAGCCTTCCCATCCGACGGCTAATTGGGCGCGTCTAGGGGTGCAATCTCACGCGCTGCGCATTGATGAAGGGGGCGACGTCGAACGACGAGCCATAGCTATGATCCTGCCAAGACCTCTTGGAACTGCGGCAGCGGAGAATTGAACTGCCGCGGGATCTGGCGGCGCTTCGGCAACGTTGAGCATCCGGAGGGTATCCTGGCTGGTGATCCCGCACGGTTGCTCCCCAGAGCTAGATCCCTCTGGCTTATCAACGAAGACCTTGCCGAGAGCATGCAGGTGCCTTGACTGGTCGAGCAATTGGCAATAGGCTGCGGTTGGTAGGGCACCAATGGCGGTGCCATCTAAGCGAACGGTTGCCTGGAGGAGAACCCCGCGGACAGTCCTATGAAGAGAGCGATCCTCTATCTGTTGTTGTGGTTGGCAGCTATCGCGGGGCTCATTGCGCTTGATCTTCGCAACGGATTCCCCCAGTGGCTTGACCCATTTCGGATTTGGGTGATTTCTGGAGCAATGGGCGTGCTCGGCGGAATTCTCTATTGCCTGCGTGCGGTCTACCTGAGTGTTGCTGTACGCCGAGACTGGGATGATAGATGGCTGTACTGGTACTTCCTGCGACCCTTTGCGAGCCTCATCAGCGGCTTCCTCGCCTGCCTCTTCCTGAAAGCCGGCCTTATTGCTCTTGGCTCGACACCGGGCGAGGGTTCTCCGGTCATAGGGTTCTATGCTCTTGCCGCTATCGCGGGCCTCAACGTCGATAGGTTCGTGGCTAAAATCGAGGATGTTGCCCAGGCAACATGGGGGATTAAGTTGAGTCGCGCTGCCCGGGGAGACTTCCGTCCATACCGTGAGGACGATCCGCGAGAAGAGAGGAAAGGGGAGTGAGCTGGGCAAAGTCATGCTGTACGTATGTGTGGTTCTTTCCAGTTGGCCGCGGAAACGCAGCCTTCATGAGAACTGCTCTCAATCAGGGTTTCTTGTTGGACCTCGGCGGTGGGGATCTTGAGGATCCGCCATCATTCATCAAGAAGCATTTTCTTTCGCGGCTTGATGACTATCCAAGCAAGGGGAAAGAGGAGGACCGGAAGAAGCGTCATAAAATCGCCCAGGCGGTGTTGTCCCATCCGCATCACGATCACATCGCCTCTTGCGGTTGCCTGCGAGAGGATGATTTCTATCCGGTGCTCCTGACCTGTCCCCACGACAAAGAACCGCCTGATAGAGAAACCGATGAGCGGCTAAACTGGACCCGGTTCGAAGCTAGCAAGGCCCACGATGCATACCGAGCGCTTTACAAGCCCCGAAAACTCCCTCTTCAGACGATAGAGTTTGATTCCTCCCGAACTGTTCCCAACCTGGAGTATGGAGTCTACTATGTGAGACCGCCAATCTGCGACAATCTCCATCCGAAGGACGATACCAAATACGGGAACAGTACGAGCATCGCCCTCTATTTCAGGCAAGGGAAGCACAGCATTCTGTTTCCAGGTGATCTGACTCCAGAGGCAATGAGCCGGATTCTGGATGAGAAGGATGGAGCTGAGAAGCGTTTCACGAGGTTTGTTCGCAACCACAATGGAGGATCGGAAGACTGGCATCGGAGAACCGGCAATCAGCCATCTCTCGAATCTCTCTTGCAGGAGCACGGACTGACGATCCTCGTTGCTCCCCATCACGGACTCGAGTCTTGTTTCTCCGACGAGCTCTATGCAGCGATAGGGGGCGGTAAACCGCGATTGGTCGTCTTGTCTGAGAGACGCAAGAAGCATGACGGCGACGGATCGACTCACGCAAAGTACCAGTGTTCAGACGGCGCTTCCGGTCTGAGAATCTGGATTGAGGGGAAAGAGGAGAAACGCTTCTCGGTGTCTACCAAGAACGGTCACCACATTCTCGCCGTGTTTGATGGTTCGGGCCGACCTGCGGTCTATGCAAGTAAGAAGCCCGAGGAGCTTTTGGAGATTGCAGCGCCGTAACAATGGCTTTGGCCGGACTTCTGGTTTGGCTCGGGACACTGGGTAGCCCCATTGTGACAATTCGCCGTGGCCGCTGTGAGCTCAGAACTCCAGAGTCAGGTCTCGTAAGGTGGGTGATCCGGCATGATTCGCATCAGGTATGG
>JAGMDA010000073.1 GCA_023128935.1 Candidatus Eiseniibacteriota bacterium
GGGAACGCACATCGATTTTGCGCGGCTACCGGACCAGGAGTGTAAGCTGATGATCTACACCCTTGCCGGTGATCTAGTGCAGAGACTCCATCACAATGGACGGGCAGGCAACGGCACGGTCCGATGGAACATGATCACGCGCAACGGTCAAGACATCACCAGTGGTGTCTATCTGTATGCCGTTGCCTGTGACCATGAGACCGTCGCCGCGCCTCGTCCTCGACGGTGCGGTCCTCGCCGAAAATGGGAACCTATTCTTGCGCGAGCCCTTAGGGCCCGCGCAAGAATAACTCCAGTGGTCATCATATAACTCTCTCGCCTGCTTCGCTCCTTCCGTACCCTGCAATCTGGTCTTGAGGCCCGATTATGCGGGTTTTGGGTCAATCGGGGAGATAATGAGAATTGATCTTTTTGATAGAGTTACGCGTTTGAATGTGTTACTCTCTCATTATGAGATCAAAACAATACCCACCCAGGCGGCTCATTGAGCTGTTCAAAGCCGAGAGAATTGCCACGATGGAAGAGTTGAAGGCGGTACTGGGAACGCGTGCTGACGCCACCGTATTCCGAAAGCTTGGCGAGCTGTCGTATCGGACGAGCTATTCGCATAATGGCAAGTACTACACACTCGACAGGATTGCGAAGTACGATGAGTTGGGTCTGTGGTCGTTTCGGGCGGTCTGGTTTTCCAGTCGCGGTACGCTGTTGAGTACGGCTGAGGCACTGATTCATGAGGCCGAGACGGGTTTCTTCGCATCGGAGCTTGAGCTCTTGCTCCAAGTAGAAGTGAGAGGCTGCCTGCTCAAGCTCGTACGTGAGCAGCGCGTAAGCCGCGAAAAGCAATTCGGCCGGTACCTCTATTGCTCGCCGACTCCATCGAGACGGAAGCAACAGGTCGCGGCGCGACGTGTGTGGGAGGCTGAGCCCTTGCTTGGGGGGGGCTTGGTCTCGGCTGAAGTCATGCCAGATGAGTTGAAAGCAGCAATCATTCTCTTCTTCAGCTTGCTCGATGAAAAGCAGCGTCGGCTCTATGCTGGGCTGGAAGCATTGAAGATTGGGCACGGCGGTGATCAAAGGGTTGCAGACCTCTTGGGGCTCGATGTCGGGACGGTTGCCCGTGGGCGTAGAGACCTTGTCGAGCAAGATACCGAAGTGGAGCGGATTCGGCGAAGTGGCGGAGGACGCAAGCGGGTGGAAAAAAAACGCCCGAGATAATCGGGCGTATCCGCGAGCTTATGAAACACGAGACCGCTGGCGATCCGATGACGGACTTGAGGTGGACGCGCAAGACGACCGAGAAGATCGCCAACGAATTGTACCTGCTGGGGATCTCTGTCAGCGCTAGGACTGTTTCAAGATTGCTCAAGCAGATGGACTTCTCGTTACGTGTGAACCATAAGAAGCGCTCGAATGGATCGTCGAAGAACCGCGATGAGCAATTCTCTCAGATTGCCGACCTACGCGAACTATTCGCCGCCGACTGCAACCCGATCATCAGCATAGACACCAAGAAGAAAGAATTGGTGGGCAACTTCAAGAATCCGGGTGTCGCATGGAACCAAGAACCGGAGGAGGTCAACGACCATGACTTTCGCTCGCTGGCTTCGGGTATCGCCATACCGTACGGAGTCTACGACATGCTGGCCAACCGAGGGACACTTTTCGTTGGGATGTCTTCTGACACGCCTCGGTTCGCCGTTGAATCGGTTGAAAAGTGGTGGCGCACCGAAGGTCAAGCTCGCTACCCAGACTCAAACAGGCTCGCCATCTTGGCGGATGGCGGGGGAAGCAATGGTTCCAGGTGCCGCGTCTGGAAGTGGGGCCTCCAAAACCTGTTGTGCGACCGCCACGGCCTGACCGTGACCGTCGCCCACTACCCGCCCGGCGCGTCGAAGTGGAATCCGATTGAGCATCGGCTTTTCAGCGAGATCAGCAAGAATTGGGCTGGCAAGCCCCTGCGCAGCCATGAAACCGTCCTCAAGCTCATCCGAGGCACCAAGACAACGACTGGCCTGCGCGTCCGAGCACACCTTGTCCGCAAGAAGTATCGCAAGGGAATCAAGGTTACCGGCCATCAGATGGATGAGCTTGATCTTGAAAGGCACCACCCGCTACCACTATGGAACTACACACTCCACCCTCGGGTCTGAAACTGGGAACTTATTCTTGCGCGGGCCCTTAGTACTCGACAGTGCAGTATTTTCCTCACGCCACCATGTTGAATCCTGGGATTCTATCGTATGCGGCGTGATCGAGGATGAATTTCTTCAGTTCAGGCTCCGTGTGCCTACCCAAGAGAAATTCAGGGAAGCTTGAGCGCAGCGCATAGGCGACCACCATCTCTGAGGGGACCATGTCCGTCTTCATGGTGCGCAGCCAGCTGCGGAATGTATCCCACACCGTTCCCCGGAAGTTGATTGCCAGGTGCTGAAGAAGCCCTTGTGTGATGCAGGCGAGTTGAACATACCGGTGATACGCAGCAAACTTCCTCGCCACTGCTCGCTTATACTCATCTGATTGCCGAGAGATGTCCTGATTGCCCGAGGTGCGCTTGATCGGCCGCATGGGTTTCATCCAGAAGTGATAGGCATAGGCGCCGATCGTGTGGATGGCCTGCTTGAAGGAGACCTCGATCTTGAAGCGCAGGCCGTAGATCTTGATGACCGTGAGCGGATC
>JAGMDA010000730.1 GCA_023128935.1 Candidatus Eiseniibacteriota bacterium
CAACCTTCAACTTCATGGCTGCAACTCTCCCGCTGAATCGTACCCGACAGGCAGTAGGATACTTCGCTGCTCCGTGCGATGGAACTGGGAAGTGGGCAACTGCACATCACTTCTTACGGACCAGTGTCTGAATCGATATGCACAAGCTTGATGAATTGCTTGTCAAGGTGGTGGAAGTCGCTGTCAGTCGTCAGCAAGTGGGCGCCGAGGACGGATGCTGTGGCTGCGATCCACATATCGTTTTGGCCCATCTTCCTGGCTGGCTTCATGACATGCTCGCAGAAGTGATCGATCTCGGCGTAGCGCTCGACGACTCCACCTTGACTTGGGTGGACGACTACGAGATTGCCGAAGAGCCCTCTCAGCGCTGCCCGCTTATTGTCCCCCCAACGAAGCTTCATTGAAAGAGCAAGCATTTCACCGACGGTGATGATCGAGATAAGGGGTCGTTGGCGCCTGTCGCGCAATGCGTAGTCGGCAAGGATCCGCCGGCCGACAGCGCTGTCCCTGACCAGATGAATCAGGACGTTTGTGTCAAGAAGCACAAGTGAGCTCGAGGGAATCAAGACAGTTGCTCCAATGCTAAGGCGATCTCTTCGTCACTCTCATCACCAGGCCACTTCCCGATGATTGCATTGATACCGGACCGCGGACCTTGCGAAACACGGAATTCTGCGGGCCTCGTCGCGTGGAAGAGCGGTCTTGGCGGCTGCGCCCAGAGACCAAGATCTTCCTCGCTCGCCTGTGCGATATGCTCAACATCGATTCTTTGAACGCCGCCGGCGACGTTGAAATGGGCCTGTCCCGAAACAAGGACAGCCTGCCTCCATAGGCGGCGCAGATCCTCCATATGGGCGCTCGTTGCGATTCCCTTTACAGTCTCCTCGTTCTCAGGAAGCTGGAGGACAAGCGAGCAATCGCTATCTCGGATCTGGTCGAGTTTGCCGGCCAGCCGAACGTGCTGAGGATCTGGTATGCGGGAGACCAATTCCCCGAATCTAGGAATGGCCTCCCGAGTGACGCGCACGGGGCCAGACAGCTGTGCTGCGCCATTAGAGTCAATCTCTACATAGGTAACACCTCGATGGAGGACGGAATCGAAATCACGCAGCAATTCGAGGAAGCTCTTGTCGTAGAGATTGGATCGCGCTGCTGATTCGCCCTCGATTGCAGCGGATAGGCTCTCTGTGAAGTACTGGATGCTTGTCCTCGTAGGATCAATCTCGGGAAACAAGTTCTCTTGTGAGAATTCGTCGGGATCGGCCTCAAGCAGACTTGGGGCTTCAACCTCAAGGACGGTAGAGCCCTCCAAGATGCGGACCGAGAACTCTGAGGCCGCTTCGATCCACCCGGGCTTCGTTCCCGGAGCCGTGCTTCGGCCTTGCGTTCGAAGCCGGACAGCCCGCTGGCTTCCATCAATCACGAGGTTGAGAACGTCGCGCAGGAGGCACGCATTGACTGTGGTCCCTCTGACCCCTGGACCATCCAGCCGAATCCTATGAGTGAGCATCTTCCAACCTCCGGATGCAGTCCCGATGATCTGGCCCGGATTCCAGTGGGGCCACCCCAACTCCATCAGTATCCACGACAGCCATCGGGTGGCGCAAGGGCCTCCCATAGCCATCCAACGCTCCCGGTCATCGGCAGCCGGCGCGTCCGCCAGGCTATCCTCCACCCCAGCGTTGTCGCGTCGGCTGACGGCTGCACCGGGATGTTATGCCCCAAAGGCAGATCGCGGCCGAGATCATGGAGTGGCCATCACTGCATTCACGTTATGCTCATCAAGGGTGTACCAGCCTCCGGTGGCGGCATCGACGACGACCGGGACAAGTCCGAATAGGACATCGAGAACGATCCATCCGGCCTGGACATGGTTTTCGATCACCATGGTCTTGTCCTTGTGGCCTTCCTTCCGAAAGGTGATCGTGTAGGTCTCCTTGGAGGCCATGGATAACTTGAGCGGGGTAGTCCCACGCTCCACCCCGTTCACAAGGACCAGCGCGCCGTCTGGATCCGACGTGAAGTGGACGCCTTCCTTGGTTCCCTTCAGAATCACCCCGCAGCCAGCGATGAAGACAATCGAGAGAGCAAGGATGAGCGCAACAGTGCAATGTCGAGCCATAGTGTTCCACCTCCCAAGAAAAGAGTACTCTGCGACGGACAGTGATCATCTATGGAAACGCGCCGGCTGCCGGCGCTGACCCAATTGCGGGGTGCCGTCAGTTCTATCCCAATCGCTCCTGCCGGCCCAATGTTAGATTGAGCTGCGGGCCAGTCTGGCGCGGGCATTTCGCTCGTCTGGTGAGAGGCTTACTTCGTTCATGTCTGCCACCACTCGGCATAACAGCGATTGCCTGCTCCAGCGTCATGATATGTGGCTCTACTCCCCGCGGCTACTCCTTCGCGAAGATTTGCTCACGGTCGTTTCCCGCCCAGAACGGGCAGTGCGGA
>JAGMDA010000731.1 GCA_023128935.1 Candidatus Eiseniibacteriota bacterium
ACACTCGCCCCGAAAAGGCGTACAGCGATCACCCCCCAGAGCGCTCCTCCCGCCAGGCCGAAGGAGTTGGGATCAAAGCCTGTTGGATTCCCAAACATCAAGGGAGCGAACAGATCTTCCGCGGCCACCCAGATCACCAGGACGAGGATCCCGGCGACCACGCCGATTGCCCAGTTGGCGACAGAGCCCCCCCACCCCAGCTCGGGGTAGCAGCGCCGGAAGGCCACCAGCATCGCCCCCACCACCACTGTCTTGGCGGCGTACCAGATGTGGGCCGCTTCCGGCCACAGCGACCCTCCGTAGGTCAGGGCTATGAAGGTCACGAAGGGGGCGACGTATGGAAACCAGCGTGCCCGGATTGCTCCATGTACGCAATTCATAGTATGTTTCGGGTATCCTTTCCTGTCCGCGAGGTCAGCCTCGAATCATCACGGCTTGGAAAGGCATTATTATAGTGTCTCGTCCACCGTTTGGGCAAGGTAGCTCATCGGCGCGAGGGTCAGTTGCGGAATCGCTGATCGGCGCGAGGTCTGTAGGGCGATGATCTCCCTCGAGGGTCAGTTTGGTGATTGAATGGACCATGTTGGCACAAACGGAGACAGCTTGATCTTCGATGGCGCTAATAACAACAGCTCCCGCAGAGTGCGCATCAACTCAGAGTGCGTTTTTGCTCAAATTGCGTATCAACCTATAATGCGTATTGGCCCATGATGAAAATCACGAGATGTAGCTCCATCATTATCCTGCTCCTCGGCGCGCTGGGAATTCTTCTGTTCCTTGAGATGGTGGAGCTCCCGGACGACACATTCCTGCTCAGAGAGCTTAATAACACCGGGCATACGCCGTTGTTTGGAGCGCTGTCCCTTCTTTTCCTGGCTCTCTCAAAGCTTAGCCTGGGGTCTCGTCGGCTGAATAGTCACGCGCACTACCTGCTGGCCCTGATTGCCACATGCCTGATTGCGGGTGCGACAGAGTCGGTTCAGTATTTTACTGCACGTGATGCAGATATCATGGATTTCATGCGGGATCTTGCTGGTGCAGTTTCTTTCCTCGCTATTTGTTGGTCTTTTGACTCTAACTGCGGAAGGGTATGGAGAAAATGCGGGAATAAGACCATCCTGCTGTTTCGACTCTTTGGCGTTCTGCTGCTCTTGACGGCCTTCGTACCGTTAGCTCTCTGGGGCTGTGCATACCTGCACAGACGAGCTGCATTTCCGCAGATCTGCAGCTTTGAATCTTACTGGGAACGCAGGTTTCTGGAAGCTCAAGACGCGATACTGCAGTTCGTCGCACCTCCGCCGGGCTGGAAGGCGGCTGACGGAGACCGAGTCGCTAAGCTCACTCTAACTCCGGCTGAGTATCCCGGAGTGGCAGTGGTGGAACCTTATCCGGACTGGCGTGGCTATGAGTCTCTCGGGTTTGAAGTCTACTCGGAACTACAGGACACGGTCAGCCTGGTTATACGGATCAATGACATTCATCACACGGAAAGCTATTATGACCGGTACAATAAGGCCATTAAGGTGGCTCCGGGTGTGAATCAATTCCGTCTTTCCCTGGAAGATATCCGCACGGCGCCGCGCGAGCGTGAGATGGACATGAGAAACGTGAGCACTATCGTGCTTTTCGCGCTGAGCCCGACAGAAGCTTTCTCTGTTTACGTTGATGACATTCACTTGAGATAAGGCAATGAAATCTGTTTTCGATCGCCGCAACGCCTCACAGTTCAACATACCTTCGGCGACGGCGACCTGCGCGACGGATTGCGGTGCGTGAGATTATCCTTTATCCCTCTCTTTGCTGACCCCAAGGCCGAGTTCAAATCCACGCTGGTAGAGGATGTAAGGTCGATTTCGCCAGCGTGTGAGTCGCGTTGTCGGACTTCTGAAGGACAGAAGGTTCGCCTCACAGGACGCGTTCCGGTGATCGCCTTTCTTGGCGAAAAGCTCTGGTAGCCTCTCCTGGGCCCTCTTCTTCCATTGCGTGAGCATGTTCGGATGGACATCGTGCTTCTTCGCACTCTCTTACTCATTCATTCGAGTTCAAGATCGATGTGCGTGCGGCTGGAGATCATCGGAGAGCAAAGACCAGGCAAGTGTCGGAATTCAGAACAGTAGCCCCCGAGCCTAATCCAAGGGTGCTCAAGTGATTACGCGAGCTCCCTGAACTCTGCGTCTAAGGT
>JAGMDA010000732.1 GCA_023128935.1 Candidatus Eiseniibacteriota bacterium
GGAACCCGCTGCCAGTGCCCGCCTTGGGCTGAAACTCCTCAACCGTGTCTGCCAATCCTCCTGTGGCGCGCACGATCGGGACGGTCCCATAGCGCATGCTATACATCTGATTGAGCCCGCAGGGTTCGTATTTCGAGGGCATGAGGAAGAAATCCGACCCGGCTTCGATCAGGTGCGCCAATGGCTCGTCGAACCCCACGCAGGCGGCAAGTTTCTTCGGGTAGCGCTCCGCCAGGCGCCTCATCAACCTCTCGTACCGCAGCATCCCACTGCCTAGGACCACCATCCGAACCTCATGGCTTTCGAGAAAGCTATCTGCAATCCGCTCGAACAGGTCCAGACCCTTCTGATCGACTAGGCGACTGATCATGCCGATCAGCGGAACGTCAAGATCCTCGGAGAGATGGGTCACCTCTAGAAGACGGGCCTTGTTCTCTCGCTTGCGCTGGAAGTCCGAGGGCCCAAAGTTATAGGGAATGAGCGGGTCGGTCATGGGATCCCAAACCTGAACATCGATGCCGTTGAGGATCCCGACCAGTCTTTCGGCTCGATCCCGCAGCACACCGTCCAGACCAAATCCGTGCTCATCCGTCTGGATTTCCCGGGCGTAGGTCGGGCTCACTGTTGTGATCAGATCCGCGTAGACCAATCCGGCCTTCATGAAGTTGAGCTTGCCATGAAACTCGAGCGGCCCTGTGGGATAGGCCAGATGACGCGGCAGCCCCAGCGCTGTCACCAAACTCTCCAACCTATCCTGCGCGCTCTGGCGAACCAGGGGCACTTCCTGCTGAAGCGCGGCCGTGCCTCCCGCTGGATCAACAGCTTGGCCTCCCCCTGAACCGACAGCCTGGCCTCCCGCTGGACCAACAGCCGTGCCTCCGGCTGGACCAACAGCTTGGCCTCCGGCTGGACCAACAGCCTGGCATCCCGCTGGGTCGACAGCCTGGCCTCCCGCTTGTCGGGCGGCTTGATCTGCCGCTCCTCCCTGGGCTTTTTCTTGCACTGACCGCGGAGTTTCGTGCACTTGCTGCTCCAGCGGGAAGATGCCCTGGTAGCCAAGGTTGTGGATGCTGTAGACGACCGGAACGCCCTGCAGCGCCTTCGGGGCCAGGCCTTCCTTCAGCAAGAGGCCCACCAGGCCGAGCTGGTAATCGTTGAGGTGCATAACCTCGGGTCTCCAGCCGATCGCCTCGCAGGCCGCTGGCAAGGCGTGGCAGAGAAAGGCAAAGCGCTCGGCGTTATCGGGCCAGTCAGATCCCGTCTTGGGATCCACATACGGGTTCGGTCGGTCAAAGAAGTGATCCTGCTCCAGTAGAAGCAGTTCGACCCCGGCTTCTCGGTCGATCGCTCTGTAAAGAACAGCGCCGATCGACTCCCCCCCCAGATGCACGCGCAATGGTGTCACCTTATGCGGAGCAAGCCGGTCCCAGTGCTTGCGGACGGATGGATAGACCGGCAGAAAAGCGCGCACGGAATGCCCGCGACGTGCCAGCTCCTTCGTGAGCGCGCCCGCCACATCGGCCAGTCCGCCCACCTTGATGAAGGGCACCATCTCGGCTCCGGCGTATAGAATCTCCATGCTTCCCCCGTGCGTCGCTCAGAACTGGCAGTGGCTTCAGCCCAGTGAGAAATCCGGGCTAGGTTTGAGGTGCCGCAGTGGGCAGTGTGAATTCTTCCTCGGGGATCTGGACATCCCGCAGGTAGGAGGCAGCATCCTCCGGGGCCGTGGGATTGATATAGAACCCAGTACCCCACTCGAACCCCGCGACGCGCGTCAGCTTGGGCATGATCTCGATGTGCCAGTGGTGATGCTTGGGCCCGCGCCAGTCGTTGCAGGGAGCTGTGTGTAGAACAAAGTTATACGGCGGATTGTTGAGCGCCAGGTTCATCCGCATGAGGTTCTCCTTCAGGATCCGGGCAAGGGAGTAGAAGTTTCCCTGGAAAGATTGCTCGAAATGCGGGTGGTGACTTTTTGGCAGAATCCAGGTCTCGAACGGAAAGCGCGGGGCGAACGGCGCAATGGAGATGTAATCAGCATTCTCGATCACAACCCGCTTTCCCAGAGTCAGCTCCTGGTCGATGATGTCGCAGAAGATGCAACGCTCCTTCATCCCGAAGTGCTGACTGCATCCGTTGAGTTCCTCGAGGATCCTGCGCGGCACAATCGGTGTTGCGACCAGCTGCGTGTGGGAGTGTTCAAGTGAAGCGCCGGCCGCCTCGCCATGGTTCTTGAAAACCTGGATGTAGCGAAATCGCTTGTCCCGCGCCAGGTCGACCATGCGAGCACGGTAGGCGCAGAGGATCATGTTGAGCTGCTCAATCGAATTATCGCTCAGCTCCCTCATGTGATCGGGGGATTCAATAATCACTTCGTGGGCGCCCACGCCGTTCATCTTGTCGTACATGCCCTCCGCACGACGGTCCAGGTCGCCCTCAATCTGCAGTGCGGGGAACTTGTTTGAGACCACGCGAACCTTCCAGCCAGGTCCGTTCGGGCGGCTGCCATTCTCTCGAATGGCGTAGACCTCGGGCGGGGTCTTCTCTTCGTTGCCCGGGCAGAAGGGGCAGAATCCACTCCGCTTCTTCGGTACGGGTTCGCTGAAGTCCGACGGTCGCTTGCCACGCTCAGTTGAAATGATGACCCAGCGACC
>JAGMDA010000733.1 GCA_023128935.1 Candidatus Eiseniibacteriota bacterium
GACCTGCTCGATCCAGTTGGGCCGATCATCCGGCGCCAGGCGATAGACAGTTACTCCAAACCGATCGATAAGCTCATCGACCTTCTGATCTACCGCTTCCTGGAAGGCGCGATTTGTGTCACGTGTGCCATCGAAAGCAGGTGGATTGACAATGGGCACTTTGAAGAGGTGCGTATAAGTCCTCATCCAGTGTGCAACCAGCGCATCCAGGGTTGGCGGGGGCGGCAGCCGGTAAACCAGGTAGGCGTAGTTGTCCAGCAAGCTGCGATCGCAGATCACCACGTCCTGCTCGTTCGCAAGCTGAATTTCGTCAGCGATCTGCGTGTGAAGGATCCAGGATTGTGCATCAAGGGTGGTCTCGCGGTTGATCGGAAGAGGGCACCTTCGTGCAACCTCCCGAACCATGTCCACGCGCGCCTCGTGCTTCTTCATCCAAGCAGCAAGTTCATAGCAGAGCGTGGTCTTGCCCACTCCGTGCGTTCCAACAAAGGCGATCTTCGTCACCGCCACGCTATTCTCCTGCAAGAAATCCCTATGCCCGGCCACCACGAGATCGCGTACAAAGGTAGACCAAGAACGGCGCCCCGACAATGGCCGTGATGGCTCCGAGCGGAAGTTCAGTTGGTGCCCAGAGCGTTCTGGCCAGAACGTCTGCCCAGAGCAGGAGCAGTCCTCCCAGAAAAGCGGATGCGATCGTCAGTCTTCTGTGCATCGCACCTACCAGGAAGCGGGCGATGTGCGGCACCATCAATCCCACAAAGCCGATAATACCTGTGACTGCTACAGCAGAGGCAGTCATCAATGAGGCGGCAATCAGAAGTGCTGTGCGCGTGCGTTGCACCTGCACACCGAGAGATGCGCCTGCCACATCGCCCCAGAGCAGCAGGTCCATATCCCGCGCCAGGATCACGACCACAACCATCCCGGCCACAGCGTAGGGCAGCACGATCTCAACATGCGCCCAACGGGCGGCAGAGAGGCTTCCAAGGAGCCAAAAGAGAACCTGATGAATGGAATGGCTGCTCATCACCATGAGGAGCGCCACTACCGCAGAGATAGCCGAGGCAACGGCGATTCCAGACAGGAGCAGACCCTCGGTTTGTAGCTTTCCGCGCCGATAGTTCAGGAAGTACACAAGAGCCACAACAGCCAGAGCAAAGACAAAAGCGCTGAGTGGAACCGTTGAGAATCCACCAAACCGGAATCCCCAGCCCAGTAGCATGGCCAGGACTGCGCCAAGGGCCGCCCCGGAGCTGACGCCCACCAGATAGGGCCCGGCCATCACGTTGCGGAAAAAGGCCTGCATCACCACACCCGAAACCGCCAGAAGCATGCCAACGAGCACTGCCAGCACGGTTCGGGGAAGTCGGATCTGCAAGACGACGGCCGCTTCAGGGACAAGATTCCCGTTCCTGGGCACCGTCGTCTTGGGAACCGTCGTCCTGGCAACCTCAGGTGAAGCGCCTCCTGTCTCGGGCGTGATCGGCTGGCCGGCTTCACCAAGGCGTCTCCCGCCGTGGTCTGCAGGTGTCTGGGTCTCCTCCCGAGAAGCGCCTTTCATCTTGGGCGCCAAACCCTCTGCACCGTTGTCCTCAACGTTCTTCCCCGGATGCTCTGCAATGGCATTCCAAATGATCCGCAGCGCGTCGCGCGGACCAATGTCGGCGCTACCGATCCCCAATGACAGGAGCATCGAAAGCATCAGCGCCGCGCACAAGACGGGCATCCAGAATCTCGCGCTGTTCTTCGTTCTCATCTACTTCTCGGTGCTGCGCGATCCATCGCGCAGCCTCTCCTGATCTGGTTCTTCTTCCCTATTCCAGAGCTCCGGAT
>JAGMDA010000734.1 GCA_023128935.1 Candidatus Eiseniibacteriota bacterium
CTCCCCTACTGGGTACGCTGCCAGCGCTTGGCGCATGTGCCACTCTACGTAGTAGGTCAACGTGCACAGGAAGATGTGAGCACGCACATGAGCCTCGGTACGATGACGGATGGGGCGCACCCGTATGTCGATACCCTTCAACGTGCGGATCAGACGCTCCACCTGGGACAGACTCTTGTACTGCCGCACGGCGTCCTCCGCTGATAGACGTTCCCGCGGCTCGCTCGTTCGGATCACATAGATCCCATCGAGGGCTTTCTCCCGCCGGATGGATGCATCGGCACGCTCCCAGGCGAAGCACCCGTCCTCGATCCTCAACTTGAAGTGCTTGCCAACCTTCAGTCCGATTTCATCCTTGCCGAGTGGCTTCTTCGTCCGGCGGGCAACTTGCCCGACGATCTTCTCGAGTAGAGGCTCCGTCATCCCTAGCAGTTCCCCCGGTTTGCGCCGTCGTTCCTCTTTCAATAGCGGGTTCATGCACGCTACCAGGCGCTCGCCCGGGTACTCGGGTGAGACCGTCTCCGCCAGGTTCTGCCGGTCAAACAGTGACATTTGCAGAACCCCGTTCTCCGCCAGCTTCCGCGCCACCGCGACCTTCGCCACGTTCGGACCCGCTTTGGGACCACGTTTGGCACGCACGCCGTCGTAAAGGCTCTTCAACGCCAGGTTCGATCTCGTCGCCGGGATGGCCGCCTCCACAAACGCCCACCTCAGGTACTTGCTACCTCGTTTGTGGATCTTTTGCGGGTAGTCCCGCTCAAAGGGTTGCCGGCCTACTGCACGATTGGCGCGATGAGGGGAGCTATTCTCTCAACTGGCTGGGGTAGGGGCAGAGCCGACAAGCGGTACCGCCCAGACTCTACCTCGTTCGGCTGGCCACCTCCGCAACGACGCAAAGCAGAAAGACCCTCGTCGCGCAGTAGATCTGCTAGATCTTCCCCATCCGACTATACTTGAAGAACAGGCGGATCTTCTCGGCCAGTGAGAAGGATCGGTAGCAGGCAGCCACGCAGGGCCGGCGGCATTCTTTGATCTCCCGCCGCTTCTGACGCGCCAGCGCACTCGTCCACGTCTTCTTGAGCGGACCATCGTTCACGTTGCCGATCCTTGTATCAAACGCGTAGCACATGTCCATCTTGCCGAATTCGTCGATGTTCAGGTTCGTCTGCCCCAACATGCAGCGGGTGCGGTGTATTTGGACAATGTTGGGATTCTCGAAGTACTCCTGGAACTTCCGAAACTCATCATGGCCATTCGCGATGATGCTATTATTCTGTCTTTGAGTCTCAAGTTCCGCCATGATGCGTCGAACTTGCGCCCGATCCCGCACAAAGCGTTCGCTTGTCTTGTACCAAAGGCGATCGGACTCGCTGCCACCAAGTGTTGGCATAATGGGCTGGAAAAGCACGCGGTCGATACTCAGATCCTCCGCCCATTTCACATAGTCAACCAGTTGTCCGATCGTGTCCCGCATGATGATACAAACGGCGGTGATCACCATCTCCGGCTTGCGCCGTTTGATCTCGCGGATAGCCTCCACGGCGGCCGCATGAATACCATTCACGCCGCGGAACTTGTCGTGGATTTCAGGGTTGAAGCCATCGATCGAGAGGTTTAGGGAGCGGACGCCACTCTCGAGCAGACTACTAAGGTGCCTCTCCGACCGGAGTGCTAACCCATTGCTCAAGATGGTCAAGGAGATATCGAGTTCCGCGATCCTCTTGAGCAGGTCATAAATGCCCGGCTTTAGGAAGATCTCGCCACCTGTCAGCGAAAGGAAATGGGGACCAATCCAGTCGTGGAGTTCCTCCACCAGCGCAATCCAGCGTGAGGTCGGGATCTCATCCTCCTCACGGGTCTTCGTCTGCCAGAAATCGCACATCAGACAGCGCGCGTTGCAGCGTTGCGTAAGGCGGATCGTAACCTTGTCAGGTTTGGACCATGCCCCGCCTAGGCTGTAGTCGAGATCCTGCATGAGGTGGCGCTTGCCATAGGCGACCGCTTTTCCCATTGAGCGAACGATAGTCATGCGACAGGATCCTAGTCTACGAGTTGGAAACCCACGTCCACGTAGATCATCGTATCATCCAAGGCATATCCTTCGCCATTAGTACAAGAAAGCAGAGGGTCAGTTCCCGACCCTACCGGGGGGATCTGCGCGTTGCTGATCGTCCCGCGTCACTTGATGTAGCCTAGGTCCTTCAGCTGTCTCAGGAGTTCGGAATCGACGGCCCGATCCACATGGCCGAGAGAGGTCTGCTCGTAGCTTGCGACCAGGCCCTCCAGATAGGCTCTCAGGTAGGCAACGGTATCTGGGAAATCTGCGGACAGATCACGGCTCTCCCGCGGATCGCTCCCCAGATCAAAGAGTCGCCAGGTGGGATTCTCGGGGCAGCCCCGCCGGACGAGTTTCCAGTCACGGAGCCGCAGGGAGAAGAGCTTGTCAGGCAACTCGCTCAGCACGGGTTGCTCCCTTCCACGACGTTCCTGTGGCAGGAGCTCAGGGATTTCCACTCCCTGGTGCATGGGAGGGGTTTCGAAGCCGATGCGCAGGCAGAGGGTGTAAATCAGATCCAAGAGGCCCACGGGATGATCGACTGTGCGGGTTTCTGCTAGCCCCCCTGGCGGGCGGTACATCAGCGGGCAGGCGGTCATCTCCTCATAGATCGAGTTGACATGGGCCCACCCGTGATGATCGCCGAATTCCTCTCCGTGGTCGGTGCAGAATACCAGGTGGCCACAGTCGAGGACTCCCTGCCCGGCGAGATCCCGGAGCAGCTGCCCGAAATAGCGATCCCCCATGCGAATGTCGCCGTCATAGTTGGCGATCATCCCCTCCAATTCGCTGGCTGGATAGGTGGGTGGGTGGGCCAGGCATTCCCAGTCCGCGCATCCCGCGCAGTCCACGAGATGCTTGAAATCGGCGAAGTGATAGGGGCTCGCTGGACCGGGAGGCGCCCCGGGGGCCACGGCCTCGCGATCCTCTGGGGCCGGGGTGTAGGGATGGTGGGGTTCGAGGTAATGAATGTAGGCCAAGCGCGGACGATCGGCGTTCGCGCGCATCCACCGCGCCGCTTCGCGCGAGATCCGCTGCGCGCAGGCCGCGTCATTCGGTCTCAGGAGCCGGATGATGATCTGTTCGAAAGCCGTGCGCTGATGCCGACACCATGCCGGTGCCCCGGCCGGGAAGTAGTACTCGAAGCCCTGGTCGAACCCTCCGCTAGGGGTGATCGTGCCATTGGCCACGAAGGCGGCCGTTGCGTACCCGTAGCTGCGAAAGTGCTCGGCCAGCGTGGGAGCGGCGTCGGGGATCACCGACAGGACTTCTACGAAGCGATGCGAACTGGGATAGAGGCCCGTGAAGAGACTGACCACACTGGGAGAGGTGTAGGTCGATGGGACGTACGCTTGGGTAAAGACCCAGCTCTCCTCGAAGAGACGATCGATGTTGGGCGTCGTGGGCCGATCGTACCCGAAGGAGGAGACGTGGTCTCGGCGCAGGGCGTCAAAGAGCACGATCAGCACGTCGGGTCGCTCCAGTTCCTCGAGATTCTCCCGCACGGCGCCGTGCGACGGGCGACAGGCTACCCGCCCGTAGGCTACCAGATTCAGCCCGCCGAGGAGCGCTGCGAGCAGGATCCCCAACGTGCCGACGCGTTGGCAAGTCGGGCCGCAGCGGAGCGAGGTCCGCCACCGGCGCCCGAGGACGATGGCAACGGTGAGCGCCGCGCCCG
>JAGMDA010000735.1 GCA_023128935.1 Candidatus Eiseniibacteriota bacterium
ATACCGGGAGGAACGAAGGACAACCTCGCTCATGCAGCCACTCATGTGCACTGGGCCGCAGAGATCCCCGAGATTGAGCGATTGATCCTGTGCGATGCACAGACCTCGGGCGGTCTTCTGATCAGCCTTCCGGAGGCCGAGGCTGCGAGCCTACTGGCGGAAGTCAAGAAGGGCGCCGCTGAGGCTGCGTGCATTGGCAAGATCACGAACGCTGGAGAGGGAATGATCCGTATCCTGCGCAGGCAGAGCGGTGATGATCAGTGATTGGCCGAGTGGCATATAATGGACAGAAACAATCGGACTCTCGCTGAGTAACACATGACGGGTACGGTCGGATTCCAACCGAGTAACACATGATGGACAGAGATGAGGGAATTGCACTCATGAGGACAGGATTGGCGCGTATGGTTCCGGGCCATCTGGGTATCTCCCGATGGTTCCCCAAGCCCTTGACTGCAAGGATTCTTCCGGCTTGCGGAGTGATCCTCTTACTGCTTTCTGGCCAGCTATGGGCCGTCCTAGCCATGGCAGGAGAAAACGACACAGGGTGGATCCACCCTGTAGACGGAACTCCGCCGGCCGGTCGAACCCTGACGGCAGATGGAGCCCAGACAGCAGACGCAACGATCGCGGCAAATCGAACATCAAGGGGCGGCGGGACTAGATCGGTAGACGGGATCCTCCCGGTGAACGTAAATGCGCCAACCGATCCAACCAGCTCTCTCGACGCAACCGCATCGCTTGCCCCGAGATTCCGTAACCCCGCGCGCTGCGCCTTCGGGCATCACCGCCTCGATGTCGCACTCGATCCCGCGACAGCCAGTCTGCGCGTGACCGATGAAATCCTGCTCCTGCACCCAGCGGGCGTCCCCGCCACCTACAAGGTGCCTTTCCTGCTGAATCGCGCCCTTGAGATCCGCAGCGTGCGGGCCTCCACACCTGATGCTGTGGTGGCTGTGCGCTGGAAGGAGCGCGAGCGATGGGAACCCAGCGACTTTTGGAACCGCCCGGAATATCCGGAACTAGGTGGCATGGCACACGCTCGGCAGATAGATCTGCATTTTAAGGATCCCGCTGCATCCGCAACCTGGCCGGAATCGCTCCTGCTCGTCATCGCCTATAAGGGTACTGTGTATGACTCGCTGAAGCCGCCCCCGGAGAACTACCAGCGGGGCTTCGAAACCACCACTGGACTCATCGACCCACGGGGCGCATTCCTCTCCAGCGGCACCCTCTGGTATCCGCAGCGCTTCGATGAGCCATTCAGCTTCCGGCTGACGGCGCAAGTCCCGTCAGACTGGGAAACGATCTCCCAGGGGCGACGGACGCCTCCCTCAAGTGGCCCGGACGGGTCGTCCGCGGGCGCAGTCACCTGGGATTCCCCAGAACCGATGGATGAGATCTACCTGATCGCCGGACCATATGTATTGAGAGAAGAGGAATACCGCGGGATCGCTATCCAGACATTTACATACGGTGATGACGACGAGGCGCTCTGCCGCCAGTATTTGGATGCCGCCAAGGGCTATCTGGACCTATACACCGACCTCATCGGTCCGTATGCTTTTGCCAAGTTCGCCATGGTGGAGAATTTCTGGCAGACGGGCTACGGGATGCCATCCTTCACACTGTTGGGCAACCGTGTAGTCCGCCTACCTTGGATTGTACACACATCCTACGGACACGAGATCCTACACAACTGGTGGGGCAACGGTGTGTTCGTCGACTGGGAAAGCGGAAACTGGTGCGAAGGACTCACCGTATACGGCGCGGATTACCTGTATAAGGAGCAAAAAAGCCTGGACGCCGCCCGCGACTACCGCCGCACGCTGCTCCAAGCCTATCTTGACTACGCGCGCGCTGGCCGCGACTTCGCCCTGACCGAGTTCAGATCACGCCATGATGCCTCTTCCGCCGCGGTCGGGTACGGCAAGGCCATGATGATCATTCACATGCTGCGCCGCCAATTGGGGGACGAGCGCTTCTGGGGCTGCCTCTCAGAGTTTTACCACAACTATCTCTTCAAGCAGGCCTCCTGGACAGACCTGCTCGGGACCTTCGCTGCGCATTCGGATAAAGACTTCGGGAAGTTCTATGACGAGTGGATTGCGCGTGTGGGAGCACCTCTGCTCACCCTGGCCGCGGCAGATCTGACACGGAATCCCGATGGACAAGTGGATCTCACCTACACTCTGGAGCAGAGCGATCCACTCTACTCGTTGGAGGTCCCCGTCCGAGTCACGTTCGCGGACCGCCCATCGGAGACATGGAGAGCGCCGCTCGATAAGCGCAGCTTCCACGAAACACGCACCCTGCCCGAGATGCCCCGCACATTGGAGATCGATCCCGACTTCGACCTCTTCCGCCGCCTGCACCGGGCGGAGGTCCCGGCAGCTCTCAGCCAGCTCTTCGGGGCCGATTCAGTCACAGCCATCGTATGCGGGCAGGCAAGCGCGGGTTCCTCCGAAGCGCTCACAGAGGCGTATTCTTCTGAAGCGCTCACAGAGGCGTATCGGAAGATCGCCGAACAATCACGCCGTGCCAAACCCACGAGCCTCGTGTCGGACCGGGATGTGGTTCTGCTCGACCTCCGTCAAGGAAGCGTCTGGATCATGGGGCTACCCCAGTGGATGGATCGACTTGGTGAGCAATTCCCCACAGGGGTTGAGATCGACACTCACGCCTTTCGGGTCGGGGGCCAGGAGTATGAGCGTTCCTCGCACACACTCGTGCTGGCACTCCCCCATCCGGAGTTGCCGGACGAAGCCATCGGCCTGCTCCTGGGCAGCGATCCGGAAGCAATCACCCCCATCTGGCGAAAGCTGCCACACTACGGCAAGCACAGCTATCTGGTATTCGAAGGAACGACGAACGTAGCCACAGGTTCCTGGCGGATAGAGCGTTCTCCGCTGAAGGTGGTTTGGGACGAGGAGGGATCGGTGGTTCAGGAGAAGGAGAGATAGAGTGGTTCGGGACGAGGAGGGATAGGTAGTTCAGGAGAAGGAGAGATCAATGATTCGGGAGGAGGAAAGACAAGAAGATGTTGGATCGAACCGGACTCAGCGCGATCTGTGCCACCACAGCCGCTATGGCCGTTGCAGTGGTGCTTGCTGCTATGCCATTGACCCTAGCTTCCTGCACATGGGCCCCTGCGGGCTACACAGCGTCTGGCGGCGCACCAACTGACGCGCCCACGCCAGTACTGACTGGCAGGCCCACATGCAACCCAGCCACCCTGGAGCACGATCTTCGCTTCCTGGCATCCGACGATATGGAAGGCCGGGCACTGGGATCCAAGGGCCTGCAGCAAGCGCTTCAGACCGTGGCCGAGCGATTCAGGGATCTGGGTCTCCTGCCACCCTTCCCACAGAAGGCATCCCCTCAAGACCCACTGGCTGGCTATTTCCAGAAGTTCGAGATCCAGGGCCATCCACCCATGGCCAATGTGATCGGTATCCTGCCGGGCCATCCAGAAGTCTCGCCGCGAGCAGTTGTGGTAGGCGCGCACGCGGACCATATAGGTCGCGATCCCAAGCTCAAGGGGGACCAGATCTACAATGGCGCCGACGACAATGCCTCTGGGATGGCTTCCCTGCTGGCAATCGCAAGTATGATGTCAGCTACTGAAGAAGGGCAGCGGGACCGAGCGGTCATCTTTGTGGTTTTCTCTGGTGAGGAATCGGGCCTGCTGGGATCCCGCCACTACGTGGATCATCCTGTTGTGCCGCACGAAGATGTCATGGCGATGATCAACCTCGACTGCGTGGGGCACTTGCGCAACGATCAGATCATCGTCTTCGGCACGGGAACGGCGCGAGAGTTCTCCAGGATGCTGATTGGGTTGAACCAGGCGTTCGGTTTCGACATCGTAGAGCGCCCTGAGGGCGCTGGAGCCTCAGATCACACCAGCTTCTTTGCCAAGGGAATCCCAGCGCTGCATTTCTTTACCGGCCCCCACAAGTATTACAACAAGGTCACCGACGAAGCCGACCGGATCAACTTCGAGGGTTTGGCAAGGCTCACCGACTACGTGGGAGAACTAGTTCGCTACCTGCGCTACCGCGGACGGCCACTCACATTCGAAGCCGTGGGAACAGAGCAAATGGCGATGATGGAAAAGATGGCAAAGATCGGACAGCGAAAGGTCTCTCTTGGGTTCATGCCGGATTTCTCCATGGCATCGGGAGGCGTTAAAGTGGGTCCTGTTCGCGAAGGAGGAGTGGCATCTCAGGCAGGGATCGAGAAGGGAGACGTGATCACCGCCATTGACGGCGAATCGATCGACACACTTATCGACTACAGCGCGGTGCTCCGGAGTCATTCGGCCGGTGATCGTATTACGGTTACAGTGCTGCGAGCGAACGAATCACTGAACCTCAAGGTCACTGTCCAGGAAGCCAAGTAGCAACACCATCACTACTCCCCAAAACTCATTGCTCGGCGCGCGCCGAGCGTCGAGTGCCGAGCGCGGAGCACCAATCGCTGAGCGGCCAGGCCTTGCCAAGCCCCATCAAGTCCGCAGAGAAGTTATACGTGCAGTCAGAAGTCCTCTATCCGCTTGGATTCGCAAGATCGCGGGAGATTTGAGTTGGGCAACACGAGAATGCCAGGAACCTGGCGGTTTAGGATCAGTATATACATACGTCTCTCCACCAAGAGGACACGCTGACACAAGGGGCA
>JAGMDA010000736.1 GCA_023128935.1 Candidatus Eiseniibacteriota bacterium
GCGCCAGATTGCCGAGACGGCGCTGCCCTGGTTGCCCAGCCCAGAGAAATGCAGCCGCAAGCAGAGGGACAAAGAATGCGTAGGGGCGAGTGAGCGTGGCGAGGCCAAAGACGAGACCTCCTGCCATATTCCGCCACCACGAAGGCACAGCCAGGGACAACAAGCCAAGATAGAGCAGGAATTGAAACAGAATCGAGTCCGACAGGAGCGAAACATAGAGGATCTGGCTGGGGAAAAAGGCAAGAAGTATAGCGGCCAGGCGTCGGATGCGCGTTGGCCCTCTCCTCTCTGTAATCAACCCCTGCGCGAGAGAGTAAAGCATGGCAATCGTGCCAGCGGAAAGGAGCACATTTGCCAGTTTTGCCGCGAACACGGATGACCCGCACACGAGGAAGATGAGGGCCAGGAAGGCAGGGTAGCCTACGGGGAAATAGGCTGTTGGCGACCCGTCAGATGCCACATATCCATCACCAGATGCCAAAGAGATTGCTCTGTCGAGGTACCACCGGTAGTCACTCACCGGCTCAACCGGGACCGACGCAATCCAGGCAATTCTCAGGGCGACTGTCACTACAAGCACGAATAGCAGGAATCTTCGATCCGGCGTCTGGTGCTGATCCAGAAGAACTCGGAGAGAGCTAGGCAAACCGCGGCCCCCTCAATCTATAGGATTGACAGATCTTCCATTGGGATTATCAGGCAAAACCATCGCCCTTGCAACGAGTTGCCCGATTTGCCATGCTCAATCATGCACCCTCTCAAGGTGCCAGAGAGGTCGGGGTCAATCTCGATCGCGCGGGACTGGCACCTGCGCCGTGGATGTCGTGGCGATGACAATGGATGAAGAGGCCGAGGGGTGGGAAACTGGGCACGGGCAAACACCATTTGACCCCGAGCCGAAATTCAGGATTAGCAGGCCACCCCGTGCTCGGCAAATGAGGAGTCGAGAGAGGATGCTTGCGACAGCCACACGGAACCGCCTTATCGAATGCCTTGCGCTGGGTGGTGCAGTGGGCTTGGTTGCCGGTCTCTGGCCAACGGCGCTGCTGCCCCTCACCGGGCTGGTGGTCTTGATACTGCTCCTGGTCTTCAACCCGGTCACCGGACTGGGCCTCCTCCTGGTCAGCCGCAGCAGCCTGGACATATTCGCCGACACGCCGATTCTCCCTCCTCCTATCGCGCTTAACCCGGCATCGACAATGGGGATTCTGCTGATCCTCCTGACCGCATTGCTGGTCGTATTCCGCGTTCTTCGCCGAGCTCCGGTTGAGTGGGGAGGCCGCCTGGCGTTTCTGTGGGGCATCTGGCTGCTGCTGGCGGGAGTGGGAGTTCTGATCGGTGGGTTGCTTCACGGCGGAAGCGCCCTAGCCTTGGGAATCCGCGAGTTGGTTCGGCTCAGCAGTCTCCTGGCGGTCTATTTGTTGGTCGTGAACTTGGCCCGGGGGCGGCAGGGTTCCCAAGTAATCACTGGCGCCATCCTGCTCGGGCTGGTGGTTCCTTCCGCGGTGGCGATCTACCAGTTCCTCAGCGGCCAGGCGGAACACAATGTCTACGGGATAAAGCGTCTGTCAGGCACCTTCGTCCACCCGAACCCCTTTGCCATCTACCTGGTGGCCGTCTTCATGGCGGCCCTCGGATTCTGGAAGGATCTCACCCGCACTTCCCGCCAGCGCGTCTGGCTGCCCCTGGTAATGGCCGCGACCCTCGTTCTGCTCGTCTTCACCTTCAGCCGTTCGGGGTTCGCCATCCTGATCCTGGCTCTCCTTCTGTGGGCGTCCCTGGGGTCGCGGAAGCGTTTGCTGGCGGTCGTGGGTGGCCTGGCCGTGGTGAGCCTCGTATCGGCACCGGTTCTGGTCTGGCGATTTCAGGATCTCTTCAATACGGCTGGAACTCGAGTTGGCGCCGCACCCAGCAACTCCTGGGAGTGGCGGATGCAAAACTACTACCTCCTCTTTCACACCGCGATGGAAAGCCCGATAGTTGGCCACGGAACCCGAACCGTGCCCTTGGTCAACCCGGTAAAATCGGTCTCTCTCGAGGGCTACACCATCGGTGCCGCCTCCCATAACGAGCTGATCCGCGTGCTGGTTGAACACGGTCTAGTGGGGGTTGTCGCTTACCTGGTCATCGCCATCTCGCTGCTAATGGCCCTGCGAGATCTGATTCGAAAGCAGCGGCCGCCGCCGGAAGGCGGCCATCCCGAACTCGGCCGCGCGATCCTGTGTTACCTGTGTTCATTGTTCATGCTCGGCATGCTAGGGACCGAGTACACCGCCGACACAATGGCTTTGTACGTTGCCCTGGCTCTCGCGGGGATCTTGTACACCGGTCGCCAACAAACCCCATCCCACTTGGAACCTCTCGCTGCATGGGTTAGGATGAGCCCCAGAAAGGAACCCGCCCCTTGAAAGCGAGATGGAATGCATGGCGCCGTTCAGGATGGCCCAGCCCACGACACTTGGTCCTGCTTGCACTCATATTCATCACTGCCAGCTGCGACCTGGAGACACCCGAGAGCCCCTCTCTACACATCGAGTTCAACCTGCCTTTGGATAAGACCGTAACAGGGCTGGAGATCGCCGACAGCCTGGACTCCGTCGAGGGAGACTCCACCCATGCCAGCCCCTTGACCGTCGAGTTTGATGGTGAAATGAATCGCTTCTCACTTGAAGAAGCATTGGATCTCAGGATTGATCAGCAAACCTACCGGGCCGAGCTAGAACAGATCAATTTCACGCCACCTCAGATCGACCCCGTCTTCATCAGTCTCGCTGAGATAGCACCCAGCCCTCTGCCACCGTATGGAACCCACATGACAATCGACCCCTTCGCCTTCACAACAGGCATTGTGGACCTGGGAACCCACGATGACTTCCAGGAGATCGTATTCACATCCGGCACACTTACACTCACCTTCAGTAACAACTCTGGGATCCCTCTGGGCGCAGAATACAATGAAGAGCATGCCCTTACGATCCACCTGGAAGATCTGAGCACCTCTCCGCAGCGGCTGCTCGCGTCCCAGACGATCCCCGGTGAGATCGCTTCGGGAGAAGCAGTCCCGATTGCCTTCGACCTCTCCGGCATGACGGTGGGCAACCATCTGGGGTTCTGGCTACAGGGTTGGTCGCCCGGGGGCGAAATCGAGAGTTCACCCGATCTAGGCCTCAACCTGGCATTCGCGTTCCTATCAGTCGAGGTGAACCGCCTGATTGGGGATCTGCCGGCGCTCTCAGTAGAAACCACCGGTTCGGTGGAACCTGCGGATGGGATCTCTCTGAACCGCGCGGAGATCCGCGACGGCAGCTTCTACTGCAGCCTTCGCAGCGAGCTGCCGGTTGACGCCACATTGGAGCTCTGGCTGCCTGAGCTATTCCGACCGCCAGAGACGGCGTCCTTCGACACATCCTTGACCCTGCCGGCGTGCGGCACGCTCCAGCTACATCTTCCCCTGGCGGGATGCATCGTGGAGACAGACGGAAAGACCGCTCTGGCCTGGAATCTTGCATTGGCTACCCAGCCGACTGATTCCCCGGAATCCATCCAGCTAGGCATGGGGGTTGAGAGCACCTTCTGGACTTCGGAGATTCACGTCGAGCGCATCAGCGGTGTATTTGACCACAAGGAAATCGTAATCGATCCAACTGAGATTGACGTGGACCTCCCAGAAGAGATCAAAGACATGGAGTTCGTCTCGGCGGAGGCCGAGATCGTTGTCCGCAGCACGGCGGGAGTCGCCGCCGCGGCGGACCTGGCGCTTGTTGGATATGCAGACGGAGACAGCGTTTCGGTCACCTTCCCCGCCGCCGTGGGTGCGGGATCGGCCGCGCAGCCATCGGAGCAGCGCATTGCCCTAACTGCGAACAACTCAAACATCGTCGATCTGATCAATCTACAGCCTGAAAAGGTCCGTCTGGGCGGGACACTATGGCTGGGGGACGCCGTGTCTGTCGGGGAGCTAAGGGCGGACGACTATGTTGAAGGGTCCTTCACAGTGCGGGCACCGATGAAGCTGATTCTCCAGACGGTCCACTACGAGGGTGACCCCGAGAAGCTGGAACTCGATGATGATGCCCGCGATCTGATCGAGGAGAACCTCGAGCAAGTCACCATTGAGCTTGTGGCGGAGAACCACTTCCCTGCCGGCGCAGAGCTGCGGCTCCATTTCGCAAGGACAGAACCGGCGCTCTTTATTGGCGACGATCTCATCCTGGAGTCGCAGCTCATCGACGCTGCCCAGATCGATCGGGTAACGGGTCGTGTGACAGAAGCGACAACAACTACGGTCTACATGCACGTGACCGAGGAAGATGTAGATCTTTTCGCGGAGGAAGTGCTCTACGTGGGCATCGAGCTCACTCTAATCGGTGATGGAGAGGATCCCGTGGCGTTCTGGACGACAGACTACTTGCGCCTCAAGGGTGCCGCCAAGCTCCTTGTCCTCATCGAGTAGCCAAGAAAACAGCGCCGATAAGACACGCTGAAGCAGCAAAAGCAGGAGATCAATCAGAATAATCGCCAGGCGAAGAGGAAAGACCACGGGAAGGATCTCAATTAAGTAGTGGGAAAGGATCGAGATGGTAGGGCCGGCCAGTCGGAGCGCGATGCCCGGGCAGGGAAATCCAACCATACAGAACCAGTTGGCCATGCGGTTCACGTCAAAGACACCGCAGCGCTTCGTGATGCTCCTCCTGGTATCCGTCCTTTGCTGCACTTCACGACTGGCCTACGGCGAGCTACGGTTGGCGGGCTTTGATAGTGGGTTTGCTGCAATGTCGGCTGGCCCACAGGCGGCATCATGGAACCCTGCTAACCTGGGCGTCTTCCCAGAGAACAGGATTGAGATTGTCTCTTGCGGAATCGAGTTGGGCAACAGCGCTTATTCCATAAGCGACTATAACAAGTACAATGGAGAGTACTGGGGGGACTCTGAGAAAGATAAGATACTGAGTCGGATTGATTCACACCAGTTGGACTTGGAATCACGAGCTCGTCTATCTGCCATCAGCTTTTCGCTGGGGAGCATTGCCCTTTCCACTCAGACTCAAGCCTACTCTCGGGCGGCCATACCCAAGGAATTGATCCAACTCGGGCTCTGCGGCAACCCGGTGGGTGAAACCTTCGATATAGCGGGGCTCGACGGTGCAGGCATCGCTTACTCGGAAATCCGGCTCTCCGTGGCCCGTCCCCTCAACCTGCTCACTTCCCACCTCCCACAGGCCCTGAAACAGTGGCAGTGGGGACTATCATTAAAGTGGCTGCGCGGTTGGGCCTACGGGAAGTTACTGGAAGCCTCGGGCGAGCTGACCACCACGGATTCTTGCGTCTCTGGATCCGGCTACGTGCGAATCGTCAGCGCGCTGGGAGGTAACGGATACGCAATTGATCTCGGGTTCGCCGGACCGCTGGGCGGGAACTGGGTCGGCTCTCTTGCCATACGCGATCTCTGCGCCCATATCCACTGGACCAAGGAGGTTGAGCAGCACATTACGTGCTTCGAAGTCGATGAAGTGAGCCTGAGTAACCTGGACGATGACGATACGGAAGATTTGGTGGAAATTGGGACAGAGACCCATCCAGCCAGGGACACGAGCAGCTCGCTTCCCGTAGCCATTTCTTTGGGAGGAGCGTATCTGGGCAGGCCTGTCCTCGCCGCGGCCTATCTGGAGCTGGCCACGAAGAGCGACCTAGGCACCTCCACCACACCGGGTATCTCACTTGGCGCAGCTTGGCCCGCCTGGAGCTGGCTAGTGTTGCGCGGGATAGCTGGCATCGGGGGTCCCCAGGGAACAAGGATTGGAGGCGGTTTCGGGCTGGGCCTGGGGCCCGTGCAGTTGGATCTGTCCTGCCGCAGCTGGGATACCATCAACCCTTTCCGCAGCAAAGGGATAGGCATAGCCTTCGGGTTGAGTTTCGGTTCTGCTATCCTCAACAATTCCGGCGCACTCGATGACTCTGCCGTGCTCGATGACTCTGCCGTTCCGGCGATTCCGACATCCCCGGCTCCTAGGACGCGATCAAAACTCCACCATATCGATCTTCAATGCGCCCAGGATGCTGAAGTAGAGCTTCAGCTCCCACTTGAAATCCGTCGGCGTCCCCACGGGTTCAGACCGCCCGGTGATAATAAAGGTCACAGTTGTGTTCTGTGCCTGCTGGCCGGTTCGGATCTCCGCTACGATATCGGATAGGATATCATTGATGACCGCCACGCCACTGGCGCTAAGCAAAGCATTCTCATAGCCAACCAGGCTGTTGACGTCGATGTTGAGGGGGTCGATCAATGTCGACGGACTCACAACCCCCTCGCGGCGCACCGCTACCGAACCGTTCACAATGCGCCGGTCTGGGGTGGGGTCCTTCTCCAGCACCTGGTAAGCCGCGCCGGCGAGCGTGATGTCCTTGAGGTCATCGTAGTTGATGTTGGCATCATCCAGAACCTCGCGGATGTC
>JAGMDA010000737.1 GCA_023128935.1 Candidatus Eiseniibacteriota bacterium
GCCGCTGGATGAGGATTTCTTCGATTACCCGCTGCTATATATGAACGGGCACGGCCGGATCCGACTTGCCGAGGCGGAGGTTCGGCGGCTGCGCAAGTACTTGCTCGAGGGGGGATTTCTCTTCGCCGATGACAACTACGGGATGGATGAGAGCTTTCGGGTACTGATGCGCCAAGTCTTTCCCGGCCGGGAACTGGCGGCCGTGCCGTTTGACCACCCGATCTATCATGCCTTCTACGACTTTGACAACGGGCCTCCCAAGATCCACGAGCATGACAGCAAGCCCCCAGAGGGCCTGGGCATTTTCGCCCGGGGACGGCTGGTGGTTTTCTATACGTATGAATCGGACATTGGAGATGGATTGGAGGATCCGGACGTCCACAAGGACCCGCCAGAGAAGCGGGAGGAGGCGCTGCGGATGGCGATCAATGTCGTCCTCTATGCGCTGACCCAGGAGGCGGCCACGGATCGCCTTGAGGGCCAGGCGGTCTTCCAGCCGGGTATGGAGGGGCGGCGATGAAGAAACGGCAGGCCTTCGCCGGACTCCTCCGCCGGGGTGCCAGGGCACGCAAGGCCCGGCTCGTTCTGGAGGGTGGGACCCGCTGGTTCGGGCTCTGCCTGCCCGGGCTCGGTCTGTTGTTCCTCCTGGCTCTCTGCCTGCCTCCCGCGCAGCTGTGGTCGGGTCTCAGCGCCTCGGTGGCCGCCCTCTGGATCGTGGCCACCTTCGTGGTCCTCTGCCTCAGGCCCCTGGTCCGGCCGCTGCGAACGGAGGCCTATGCGCTGTGGCTGGAACGCCGCAGCGGGCTGCCCCGCAACGAACTGATCAACGCCCTCCAGCTTGAGCGCAATCAGGCCCGCTGGGAAGGGGATGCCATCTCCAGGCATTTGGTGATGCGCTCGCTGCAGGGCGGCATGGATGCTCTGGCCCGGTTGCCAGGCCCCGGGCTCCATGCTGAGCGCTCCCTCGCGCCCTCCCTGGGGCGCGGCTTGCTGGGGCTCCTGCCACTATTGCTCCTATGGCTCCTTTCCCCGGTGCGTTTTGTGGATACGGCCAGCCTCTTCCTCCATGCCGGGAGCCCGTCGGTGGTGCCCGTCATCGAGCTTCGAGTGGAGCCTGGTGATATGAAGGTGGAGCGGGGGGGCAGTGTTCAGATTCAGGCAACCATCTCCGGCCGGCGGCGCCCGCGGGGGGCGCACCTTGAGATGCGCGGTGGTGCCGCTGGATCTCGGGGGGCATGGGTTCGTGCCGACATGGTTCGAGAGCAGGCGCGGGAAGACAGCCAGAGCGACCGCTACCTCTTCCTGGCCAGTGCACTCAAAGGAGACCTCGCATACCGGGTGAGCGCCGGGTGGGCGCAGAGTCCGGTTTATCGGATCCGTGTTCTGGAGCGGCTTCAGGCACTCGGGTACCGGAAGCTCTATGAACCTCCAGCCTACACCGGAATGCCAGTTCAGAGAGAGGGATCCTCGAACGGGGATCTCGCCGGCCTGACCGGCACGCGCGTGACGCTGGAGGTTCGCCATCGCCGGCCCGGGGCCGCTGGCCGCCTGCTCCTCACTGGAGGTGAGGGCAAGCGGCAAATCGGGCCGCTGAGGCTTCGGGAGAAGGGACCTGAGCTGCTGAGCGCCTCATGGATTCTGGAGCAGAGTGGAAGCTACCTGCTGGAATTGTGGGATGAGACGGAGGGAGACAGATGGACCTCCGAGAGTTTCCGCGTTGAAGTTGTGCCTGACCTAGACCCGATCGTACGGTTGCTGAGTCCGGGTGAAGCCATCGAGCTTCCCCCTGACATGTTCGTAAACCTGATTATTGACTGCATTGACGATTTCGGGCTTGGTGAGTTGGCGCTCATCTACGGACGTCCGGGGGACGAGCCGACCCGCATGGAGCTGGCATCTCTGGAGAAGCAGAAGGAGGCCCGCGTTACTTTCAACTGGGATCTAGATAAGGTCCAACTCCTGCCGGGCCAAGAGCTGCACTACTACCTGCAGGTCTTCGACAATGACCCGATCCGCGGACCCAAGATCGGGGAGACCGGCATCTTTTCCATCCGCTTTCCCAGCATGGCGGAAATGTATGCCCGCGCCGAGGAGGGCCGTGACCAAGAGGTTGTTTCCCTGGAGGACGCCCTCAAAGTTCAGGAGGATCTGCGGGATGATCTTCAGAAGATCGCTCAGGAAATGCTCCGGGAGGAGCAGATCTCCTGGGAGAAGCAGCAGGAGATCAGCGATCTCATCGAACGGCAGAAGGATGTCGCCCGCAAGGTTGAGCATCTCCAACAGTCGCTGGAGCAATCGCGCCAGCGGATGGAGAACCAGAACCTCTTCTCGATGGAGATGATCGACAAGGTTCGCGAGATCCAGCAACTGGCCGAGCAGATCCGGGGCGAGGAGTTTCGCCAGCACATCGAGCGCATGCGCCAGGCCCTTGAGCGGATGGATCGCCGGGAGCTCCAGAGGGCGATGGAACAGATGAAGATCACCCAGGAGGAAATCTCCAAGGCCCTGGACCGGACGCTTCAGATGCTGCGCCAGCTTATGGCCGAGGAGAAGATCGATCGCATTATTCAGAAGCTAAAGGAGCTGCAGGCACGCCAGGAGGAAATAAACCGGCAGATCGAGATGGGGCAGAAACCGCCCGAGGCCTGCGAGAAAAGGCAGGCAGGTGAGGAGCTAGCTGATCGGCAAGGCGATGAGCCAACTGATCAGCAGGGCGAGGCGCCCGATTCCCTGGGCGCAGAAAGCTCCCCGGCAGAGGAGAGGGCGTCGGCTGAGGAAGGTGAGGGTGACGAGGAAACCCCGCTGACGGATGAGGAGGCCGCTGATCTTGCAGCCCAACAGGAGGCGATCCGCCAGGAACTCGAGAAGCTCCAGAAGCAGCTCGAGGAGATGATGGCGGAGAGCTCGGAGGGTCTTGAACAGCTCTCGAAGGCCCTCGAGCAGATGCTCAAGGATCCGTCCCAAGGCGAGAGCCTCGAACAGATGAAACAGGCCTTGCAGGCGATGGAACAAAAACAGCGCCAAGATGCCCTCAAGTTCGGCCGCAAGGCCAAGCAGGCCATGCAGAAGATGCAGGCCAATCTCTCCCAGCTCAAGCAAGAGGTGGATTGGGAGAAGCAGCAGCGGCTGGCCCGCGCCTTATACGACATTTCCAATCGGCTTATCAAGACATCCATCCGGCAGGAGGGCCTGGTGAACCAGGTTGAACGGAAAGGGCCGCGGGAGATGGCGGTGTACCAGCAGGAGCTCTGCGACGAGGTCAGCGTGCTCAGCGATTCGCTGTTCCAGGTGGCCAAGGAGACTCCGATTCTCACCCGCGAGCACCTGCGGGCCGTCGGAAAGGCCCTGCGCGAGATTCAAGATGCCCGCGACCAGTTTGAGGCCGGTCGGCGCTCGCGGGCTGTTTCTCGGGCCGGGGAATCGACCCAGTCGCTCAATGCGGCCGTCAAGAAGATGCTGGAGGCGGCCAACCAAGCCCAGTCGAACTGCGCCTCGAGCTGCAGTAGCCCTTTCAACAAGATGCAGACTCTGACTGGACAGCAGTGCTCCCTCAACGAGCAGACAAAGATGATGTTTGGGACCATGCAGATGCCCCGGCCATCGATGGGACAGGGGGAGGCGATGATGCGCATGGCCGCCCGCCAGGAGATGATCCGCCAAGGGTTGGATGAGATTAGGGAAGAGCTTGAGGGTTCGGGGAAATTGATGGGGAATCTTGGCAAGGCGATCCAAGAGATGGAGGAGTTGATCCGTGATCTCAGGGGCCGCCATGCTGAGCGCCGGATTGTAGAGCGTCAGGAGAAGATCCTGAGCCGCCTGCTCAACGCGCAGCGGAGCATCCGCAAGCGCGACGAGTCTGAAGAGCGCCGCTCCCGTGTGGGCCTCAATCCCGGGCAGCGCATAAGCCCGCCGGGCATTGACACGCCACGCTCCGAGGCGGAGTTGCTCCGCCGGGCGATGCTGCGGGGATCAAAAGACCCCGTTCCGGCCGAATACCGGGGGATGGTCGAACGCTATATGCGCTGCCTACTCCGTGGGTCGCAATGAAAGGGGTCCGCGATGAGGTGGGCTCGTAGTATGGCGTGTGCCA
>JAGMDA010000738.1 GCA_023128935.1 Candidatus Eiseniibacteriota bacterium
CGCCAGGTGTGTTCTTCGAGAGCACGACCCATCCCAATGGAAAGAGCCTCTACAATGCCCGGATCATCCCCTACCGTGGCTCCTGGGTCGAGTTCAGTATCGATGTGAAGGACATCATGTACGTCCACATCGACCGGAAGAGGAAAATCCCCGCGACGATCCTCTTGAAGGCTTTGGGCATTGTGTCGGACAAAGACGTCCTCGACCTCTTCTATGATGTACAGGATCTCGAACTCGGGGGACCCAGGACCAAAAAGACGCAGCGCTTGATCCACCGGATTGCCGCCGAAGATGCCATCGATCCGGAGACGGGAGAGATCCTGCTGGAGTGCAATCAGGAGATCACCGAGGAAGTTCTCAAGCGGTTGATCAAGATTGAGTCCAAGAGCGTCAAGGTCTATGCCATTCCCCTTCAAGATGAAGCCGATATAGTCCGCAACACGCTCAAGAAGGACAATTGCAAGACGGAAGAAGAGGCCCTTGGCCGTATTTATGGCCTAATGCGCCCCGGCGAACCGCCGCGCGTGGATACGGCACGGGAATACCTGAACCGCCTGTTCTTCAGCCCCAAGCGCTACGACCTGGCACAAGTTGGCCGCTACAAGGTGAATGGGAAGCTACGGCACATTTCTCTCCTGGGCGGAAAGAAGAAGATGAGCCGCTATAGTTTCCAGGTGCCGCCGGATGACCTGACGACACTGTGCCGGGAGGACTTCGCAGCCATTCTCAAGTATCTGCTCCTGCTTAGGATCTCCGAGAGCGAGGAGATCAGTGCCAAGCTGCTGATCGAGACTGATGATATCGATCACCTGGGGAACCGGAGGGTCCGCTCGGTCGGGGAGCTGTTGTCCAAGGAGTTCAATACGGGTCTGGCCAGGATGGCCCGCATCATCCGCGAGAGGATGTCGCTGCAGGATCCGGAGCAGGTCAGCGCCTATGATTTCATCAACGCGCGCACCATCTCGGCTGTCGTGCAGAGCTTCTTCGGCTCCAGTCAGCTGTCGCAGTTCATGGATCAGACCAACCCGCTGGCCGAGATGACCCACAAGAGGCGGCTCTCGGCGCTGGGACCCGGCGGGCTCACGCGTGACCGCGCTGGTTTCGAGGTCAGGGATGTCCACTACACCCACTATGGCCGGATGTGTCCTATCGAGACCCCTGAAGGGCCGAACATCGGGCTGATTTCATCACTCGCCACCTATGCGCGGGTGAACAACCTTGGCTTCCTGGAAACGCCCTATAGGAAGGTGAAGAAAGGTCTCGCGACCAAGGCGGTGGAGCATCTCTCTGCGGACCAGGAAGACATCAGCGTCATCGCCCAAGCCAATGAGCCCTTGGATGCGCAGGGCAATATTCAAGCCGGCGCAATAGCCTGCCGCATCAAGGGTGAGTTCCCAATGGTGAAGCCGAGCGAGGCCCAGTACATGGATATCTCGGCGATCCAGACTGTAAGCCCCGCTGCAGCACTCATCCCGTTTCTCGAACATGATGATGCCAACCGGGCCCTGATGGGATCGAATATGCAGCGCCAGGCGGTTCCACTGCTGGAGACGCAGGCTCCCTACGTGGGGACTGGTCTCGAGAGCAAGGTGGCTCGGGATTCCGGAGCCCTGGTCCTGTGCAAGCGCACCGGGGTCGTCGAGTCCGTTTCCGGTGAGATGATCACTGTGAAATACGACGTATCGTCGGCACAGTTGAGGAGCTTCTCTGAGGACTCAGGGTTGGATGTCTATCATCTGACGAAATTCAAGCGCTCCAACCAGGACACCTGTATCAATCAAAGGCCGATTGTATCTGGTGGGCAAAAAGTCAAGGCGGGCGATGTTCTCGCTGACGGTCAGTCCACCGACGGGGGACTGCTGGCGCTGGGACGCAATATCTTGGTGGCCTTCCTTCCCTGGCGTGGGTACAACTTCGAGGACGCCATCCTCATCAGCGAGCGCCTCCTGAAGACCGACGCCTACACGTCGATCCATATCGAGGTGTTCGAAGCAGAGATCCGCGACACCAAGCTGGGCAAAGAGGAATTCACACGCGACATCCCCAACGTCCCCGAGCAGCAACTTCGCAACCTCGACCAGGAGGGCGTGATCCGTGAGGGGACCTGGGTGGGCTCCGGCGACATTCTCGTGGGCAAAGTCGCCCCAAAGAGCCGCAGCGAACTGACGCCGGAAGAGAAGCTCCTCTTCGCCATATTCGGCAAGGCGGGCGAGGACGTGCGCAACGACTCCCTCGTCGTGCCCAGCGGCGTGGAGGGCGTGGTCGTCCACACGGAGAGGTTCAGCCGCCGCTCATACCTGAGCGAGGAGAAGCGTAGGGAGATCGACCTCGCGGCGAGCCTGAATAACCTCTCCAATTGCCTGAGTAAGTCGGGCGACAGTCGCGGCGCGCTGAAGGCGATCCAGGAGGTGGTGGGCGGCCCCGTCACGGACCTGCAAAGCGGTCAGAGCTTCGAGATCACCGAGGGCATGAGTGACGATCAGATCGTCGCCCTCGAGGAGGAGTTCGACACGGTGGTCATGGACTTCGGCGGCGCGCGCATCAACCGCCAGGTCAACGGCGCGTACGAATCCTGCAGGGAGACTATCGGCTCGCTCAAGGATGAGCGTGATACTCGAATCGGCCGGCTCAGCAGGGGCGACGAGCTGCCGAGCGGCGTGCTCGAGATGGTTCAGGTCTACATTGCAACCAGGCGTAACCTCGGCGTCGGCGACAAGATGGCGGGCCGGCATGGGAACAAGGGCGTCGTCGCCCGGATAGTCGCTGAGGAAGACATGCCCTTCCTGGCCGACGGCACGCCTATGGACAT
>JAGMDA010000739.1 GCA_023128935.1 Candidatus Eiseniibacteriota bacterium
TCGTCGTCTCAGAAGAGCCGCACCCTAAGGAAATAGCCGATCATGGCTTGGCTCATTTCTCTGATCCTCAGTTTCATAGAGTCCTCGGCTGTGTCCGGCCGGGCGCCAGATTCCCCCTTGACATCGCCTCCATTTGGGACCAGCTTCTAGTCATAATATATTGAATTGTGACGATATTGTAGTCCCAAAGGAGGCAACATGATCGAGGAGGAGCTTCAGCGAAAGGCCCAGGATTTCAGAGAACTCGGCCTTCCGGCCTATGTCCCGCGGGCGGGGAGAGTACATCTCGTTGACAACATGGTCTCGACCGTTGTCGGGGCGCGACGTGCGGGCAAGAGCTTTCGCGTTCTCCAGATTGCGGATGAGCTAATCAAAGAAGGGGTCATCAAGTCGTTGGATCAGGTGTGCCCGGTCGATTTTGACAATCCGATCATCTCGAGTATGAGGGCGCAGGACCTGAAGCTCATCCAGAGTACTTTCCTCAAGATCAGTCCTGAGCTTGGCCTCAAGACACCAATCATCTTTCTCCTCGATGAGATCCACAAGATTGTTGGCTGGGAAGAGTATGCCATTGACTTGTCCCGCAACCGGTACTGGAGGGTTGTCGTGACCGGGTCCTCCTCCAAACTGCTGAAGGAGGACATGGCGACCGAACTGCGGGGCAAAGCGATCTCGTCGACTGTCTATCCGCTCTCATTCGCCGAGTACCTGAAGTTCAACGGCTTCCATTACAGTTATTCCTCCACCAAGGGGCAGGCCGATGCGCGCCGCTTGTTCGAGGACTACCTCAGATGGGGTGGTTACCCGGCCATACCGGCCACTGACGAGTACTCGCGGGATGTCCTTCTGCGGGAGTATTTCGACACCATGATTCTGAAGGATATTATACAGAGGCATGACGTCAGCAAACCCCAGCAATGTATTCAGCTCTACTATTATCTCCTCTCGAACATCGGAAAGCCGCATACGCTGAAGAGCGCATATGAATTCCTCAAACAGGGGGGGTATGCCACCAGCCGGGACGCGGTTAGGGATTATCTCAAGTGGGCGCAGGATGCATGGCTCTTGTATGCCGTTCCGATATTCTCGGATTCGGTCAAGAAACAACAGCGCAACTACCGCAAGATCTATTGCATTGATTGGGCACTGGCCTTGCGCAATAGCCTGGTCTGGGATGGATCACACGCGTGTGCTTTCGAGAACATGGTTTTCGTGCACTTATTGAGGAACCACCCACGTGTGCACTACTACCTCACTCGCGCGAAACGGCAGGAAGTTGATTTCCTGGTCATCGACGATCGGGGCGATGCAGTCCTTGCCATCCAGGTCTGCGTGGATATCAGCGCCCAGGACACGCTCCGCCGCGAACTGGAGCCGCTTGTTTCGGTTGCCAAGTACTTCGGCACGAAGGAGAATCTGATTATAACGCTCAATCAACAGGCAGAGTTTGAAGAAGACCGTGTTGTGGTGCGGGCCATCCCCGCTTGGAAATGGATGCTTGGCATCGACTGAAATGCCCGCAGGAATGACCGATAGCCAGCAGCTCACCTGCACTTGCGGTCCTGAGCCGGCCTACAGCGAATCCTTCACCAGCTCAAAGAATGCCTCTTTGTTGTACAAGGCTTCACGATCAAAGGTGCGGGCAATCCGCCCTTGATCGATGAGCAGAACCGAATCGGCCAAGCGCTGCGCCTGCGCGAGGCTGTGTGAGACAGCCACGATGGTATACTTTGAGCGCAAGCGCAGAAGCAATTCCTCGATCCCGTGGGTGGCCCGGAAATCAAGCGAGGCGGTGGGCTCATCCAGGAGTAGGATGGTTGGCTCCAGGGCCAACGCGCGAGCCAGGCAGAGCCG
>JAGMDA010000074.1 GCA_023128935.1 Candidatus Eiseniibacteriota bacterium
ATTGTTCACCGGCGGCTTGATATCACCAAGAACCTCTGAAAGATCGCTCCTGGGAGGGCAAAATGCGGGCGCTCGGGCGTGTCGGCTGGCGCCGCGACCGGGTGTCGGGGCCGATTTCTGGGATTGGTAGAGAGAGCTAGAACACAAGTGCCTATGCTCTACCGCATGACGCTTCTTCGATGCATTCATCGCCACCCACTTGACACCCTTCCCCATGACCGACCTGCTTGCCGAGGTTCCCTCTCCCCGCACCTTGTGCTTGCCCCGCAACCACTGTCGGAGCCTTCGACGAGCGTGTTGATCCACGCTCCGATAGGCCTTGCTCACCGGACCGAGGCAGAAGTAGTTGGACCAGCCGCGCAAAACGCGGTTGAGCCGAGCTACGCGCTCCTCGGCATCGAGAAGAAGCCATCGACGACACGTCAGACCGCTTACTTCCTGACAGACCCGCTGAATACTCTTCCGTGGCGGACACGTGCCGATGTAGGCGCGGCCGGTAGCAGGCCAATAGCAGTAGCAGATGGTGTAGCCCAGGAAGTCGACCGATTCATCAGGCAGGTGACACAGATGCGTCTTTGCCTCATTCACCGTCAACTTGAGCCACCAGTAGTTTGGAGGCCCCACTTCCAGACGCGGCACCTGGAACCATTGCTTCCCCCGCCATCCGCCAAGATGGCAAGCCTGTTTGAGTCTGGGTAGCGATCTTGACCTTCGGTGCGCCACCACTTTTCAACCGATTCAACGAATAGTTTTTTATTGATGGCGGTCAAAGGACGGGGCCAGGATGTCCAGTTCGTGGTTCGCGAAGCCGACGTTGCTCAGTATGGCACGCCAGGAGGTTACCACCCGATCCTTCATTTCCTCCACCAACACTTTCGCCTTCGCCGGCTGCAGGTTGAAGGCTGCAGACGCACCGCAGAGGTTTTCAAGCGCGGCAAGCCGCCCTTTGGAACCCACGCTCATGGCCAGGAAGAACTCCGTACTTACCCCTCGGCGCGCCAATGAGGGGACCACATCGAACAACGGAGACAGCGACAAGCCCTCTTGCCGGATGAGGAAACCGTGGTTGCGGGGATGATCGTCCGTGTTCCGCACCAGAATGTTGAACGCAATGCGCAGAAACAGCTCGCGCAGGTTTGCCTGGGGCCGGATCGCGTATCTGCGGATGCGTTCGGCCACGGTGCGATAAGACCACTTATCCCGGTCCCGCTCATCCCACTCGGCAAGGCTCAACGCGCTCAGGTAACCACATCGGGACCAACCACCCGCAACCGCTTCGCGGTCGAACCGCCGCGTGAGAAAGACCTGCCGTTGGCCAATGGTCTCAAGGCGGGTCTCAGGCACGTTCAACCCGCACAGGCTCGCCAGCTCCATGATGCCGAATTCCAGGCGCGGAATACTGAGCTGGTCGTTGCGAGCGGGAAATTTGGCCAGCCACAGTTCACCATCCAGTTCTATCGTGCATTTCGGTCGAGCGCCCCCGATGCTTGAGCCCTGCTCCAGCATCACTCGAAGCGGCTCATCAACGTATCGGCCATCCGCCAGGCTGTCCGCCGCCTCGAGCAGATCCGCCAGATCCTGGAACTGCGGAGGCGCAAGGCTCGGTTCCGGGGCTTCCAGGGACGGTCGGAAATCTAGATTCCCCACGCGTGTGGCATTGGCGCGGACGAGATAGTCGATCTCGGACAGGGCCTCCACCGGGCATTTCAAGCCGGAGGCAACGACCAGCCGTCCCCAGTAGTCCGGTGATGCATCACGGAATGCGCCATACAGTCCGCCATTGATCGTGACGGGGAGCACCTCGCCGCCAAGCGGCAGGGCTACACAGTCCAATGACATTGCGGTTGCCCGCTGCAGGTACCGGCGCCCGTAGGCGAAAACCCCCACGCCTGCCACCGCGTCAAACTCGAAGCGCCCCGCGGGCACGGCGTCGAGCAGACCCGGTAGATAACAGAAAACATACAGTGTTGTCGTCGCCATCAGAAATCCAGCTCCTCGTCCCGCTTGGGACGGACCCGCTTCGGCTGCCGCTGCCTGTCAAGAAAAGCGCCGACCTTATCGGCATCCGGTATTGCCACATCCTGCGCGGTATCGCCCAGACCCAGCACCCACAGCGCCGTCAGGAAGACCCCCACCCCGACACCGGGGTTACCCGCTTCCAGGCGCGCAATGGTGCGCCGTTCCACACCAATGCGCTCGGCTAGCCCCGCCAGGCTCCAGCGCCGCCGTACCCGCGCCGTCCGTACCCGCTCCCCATACAGGGAAAGCAGCGACGCTACCTCGTCAGGATAGTCAATATGTGCCATATATACACCTCTTCGCCATGTTTACGGCATATATATAGCACATCCAGTGCAAGGTCAAATATTTATTGACCGTAGGGTCAACTAATCTGAACGGACACTAAGTCCCCTGGAATTCCTAGGTTGACGCGCTTCGTGGGTCACGCTTTCGACGAGCCCAGTGGCAAGCTTCCCCAATAGGCAGGGGCTGTGGCTAAATGAGCAACTGATCCCAGCGCTTGAAAGCAAAACCCACAACCTTCAGGCCTTTCAACCGAAGCAGCTTCTTGATGGTCTTGCTTCCGGTCATAGATTCCTCCCCTTCCTCCAGGCGTTCGTTTCCGGTCGCGAAGAGCAGGGGTGGGTCTATGACCGTTCAACTTCTCCCTCTAAATCCTTTGCGAAAGTCGGATTGAGCCTCTATATGGGCAGACATAGAACAGCTAACCCCCTGGTTGTTCTATATGGTC
>JAGMDA010000740.1 GCA_023128935.1 Candidatus Eiseniibacteriota bacterium
GCTGCTTAGAACCCCTCGGGGTATGCGGGATTTCCCCCCCAAGGAAAAGCGACAGCGCGAATGGGTGATCGGCAGGATTTGCTCGATATTCGAGAGCTACGGCTACGAGCCGATCGAAACGCCAGCGATGGAACTCTTCGAAGTCCTGCAGGGCAAGCTGGGCGAAGAGAGCGACCAACTCCTATTCAAAATCCTGCGTCGCGGGACCCCTCTCGAGGATCTGCGGCGCGGGAAGGTGTCAGCGGTCTCCTTCAAGGATTTCGATGAAGTCGTCGACTCCGCCCTGCGCTTCGATCTGACGGTCCCCTTCGCCCGCTTCCTGGCCATGCACCGCAATCTCCCCCGCCCGTTCAAGCGCTATCAGATCCAACCGGTTTGGCGCGCTGAGAGGCAACAGCGCGGACGCTTCAGGGAGTTCTACCAGTGCGACGTAGATGTGGCGGGCAGCGAATCAATGCTAGCCGACGCCGAGATTGTATCCATCGTGGTTGAGACGCTTTTGGATCTCGGCTTCACGGAGTTTCAGACCCACATCGGTCACCGCAAGATCCTCGACGCCCTGGTTGAAGCGGCAGGCGGGCAAGCGCATGCGCGGGATATCTGTTGCGCCATTGACAAGTTCGACAAGATCGGTATGGCTGGTGTCCGCGAGGAGATGTCCAACCGTGGAATCCCCAAAGGCATCGCCGATGATATCCTCAAGCGCGCGGCAATCGAAGGTAGCGTGGAAGAGGTCATCTCGCATCTCGAGAGAACACTCTCCGGAACCGTCCATGGACCACAGGGGATCACTGAAACCCGCGAGCTATTCGAGATCCTCGAAGCCATGGGGGTGCCCTCGCAGCGACTCGTCCTGGATCTTCGTCTGGTGCGCGGGCTGGACTATTATACAGGCCCGGTCTACGAATCAATCGTGACCACCCCGGCCATCGGGAGCCTGACAGGCGGGGGACGCTATGACGAGTTGATCGGGCGATTCACGGGACAGCCGATCCCCGCTGTCGGCACGACGATCGGTCTGGAGCGGATCATCGAGGTGATGAAGGAGTTCTCCATGTTCCCCGAAGTCCTGACGGGAACGGAGGTGCTCGTGACGATCTTCGATGCCTCCACGCGCAATGATTCACTCGCAATCGCCAACGAGCTGCGCCGCGCAGGGATCCGATGCGAAGTATCCCTCCAGCGACCCAAGGGCCTCAAGCGGCAGATCTCCTACGCCTCGAGTAAGGAGATCCCATTGATTGCGGTTATCGGCCCCGATGAGATCGCAGCCGGCGAGGTAACATTGCGCGCCGGCCCCAAGAAACAACGGAAGGTCAAGCGAGCTGAGGTGGGCAAGGAAGCTCGGCTCTTCCTCGAGAGCTTGCGGGAGGATCGCACCGGCGGTGGCATGTCCTGATCCTCGCGGTGCATCATAATGTAAGGGCGGAGCATGGGATGGTCCGATCCGGCCCGGAAAGCCTTGCCGGCCACAGAAGCACCGCTGGCTGGAGATTTGCGGTGGCGGGCGCATTACTCCTTTCCCAGATGTGCCCAACAGCAAGGGCTCTCCCCTCTGACCGCGCGCGTGTATCCATAGCCGTGGAACCCGGTGAGATCATCTCCCCGGAGCAGGCGCGGGCGCCGGCCTTTCTCCTGGATAAGAGCGATCTGCTTATCGTCGTGGATCAATACCGCGGATTCCTGCTCGGACGCTTCACGGCTCCACTGGGTCTGTCCCCGGGGTCACCCACCTTCCCGGGAGGGGTAGGACTCGAGCGCATAGTATTTCAAGGCCCACCGCTCCCGTCCCTCCCGCTGACCCCGCTTCCCAAACAGCACGGGTTCCCTTTCATGTGTGAGGGCGCCGTGGCGGGGAGTCCTTGCATCTTGGACCTCGACCTGGATGGCGCCTGCGAGATTATCCTGGCCACAACCGAGGGCACCGTTCACGTTCTCACGAGCGATGGTGAGAGCCGGGAGGGGTGGCCGATCAGGATTGACGACGGATTCTACGCACCTCCCGCGGCGGGGGACCTGGATGGCAATGGTTTCCGGGAGATCGTCCTGGGTGGCATTTCAGGACGGATCTACGCCTGGCGAGTCGATGGTTCCCTCATGCAGGGTTGGCCCGTTAGGCCCACTCTGCCGGCCGTGGATCGGGAGACACTGGATGATCTTGGTGGCGCAGGCTTCTTTGGGGCCGCGGCCCTGGCTGATATCGACGGAGATGGTGCCAGCGAGGTGTGCATCGCAGCAGGGGGCAAGGTATGGCTGTTTCGCGGAAGCGGTGAGTGTCTGCCCGGCTGGCCGCAGCAACTGCCACCGGCCACCCAGCCACCCAACCCGGCGAGCACCTTCGCCGCGCCCGCTGTGGGGGACATCGACGCCGACGGTGTGCCGGAGATCTTCCTAGCC
>JAGMDA010000741.1 GCA_023128935.1 Candidatus Eiseniibacteriota bacterium
GTGAGTAGAACAGCGTAGACATGGTCTTAACCTCCTCAAATGAGTCATTCTGACCGGACCCCATTGGTATCTGCGTCTCCGCCTCGGCGGGCGTTGCGCAGGTCATTCACTTCCCGCTCCGCGAGCGCGATCACGCGCTCCATGTCCCGGCGGATTATCGCGGAACGGGCGCTGTCGGCTTCCTCGCGGTACCGGCGGCTCAGGTCGGCAAGCAGTAAACGCCTCTCGCGCCAGAGTGCCTGGATTTCCGGCGACAAGAGTTCCTCCTCCCAGCTCAGCGCTCCCATGTTCACTATAGGAGGGGGCGATGGTGACTCGTCGGCTGGTCCCGGTCCCGGCGACTTCATCGGGCGATCGCCCAGAAAGGACCAAACGACCCAAATCGCCAGCACCAGCCCGGTGAACCCAAGCAGCGTTCGAGTTACAACGAACTCTCTATGCACCACGACCTCCGGTAGAAACCCTGTGAGCTTGATCGAATGCTAGAGGGAATCCCGAATGGGCACCATGGCTCCAGGCGACAAAAAGATGTACAAACACGCCAAAGTGCTGTCCGGAGATGTTTTATTTGGTTCAGCGCGGTGGAATCATCGTTGATGGAGGTTTGCCGTAGAAGTCTTTGAAGCGGCGCGAGAAGTGATAGGGAGATTCGAATCCCACCTGCTCGGCGACTTCTCCCACCCGCCATTTTCCGCTGATCAGCGCCTCGTGGGCGCTGCGCATCTTCACGGCCAGGATCACATCCCGCGGGGGAGCGCCCAATTCATCTTGGCAGGCCCGTTGCAAGGTCCGCAGCGATACGCCCACGCTGGCGGCAAGGTCGGCGACCGTGAGGTTCTCTCCGAGGTGGTTGCGAACATGGATGAGCACACGGCTGATCGTGTCGGATGCGGCGGTGGTCTCGGGAGGGACATCGGCCAACCGGTCGGTCACGCGCGCCACCCAGTCGCGGGGATCGGCCGGCGACGGCGGCGTTTGGGTGGAGAGTTCCTCGATACGGGTCATCATCTCGCGCACTCGGATCCGGTAGCGGCGGCGTTTCCAAAGATCCACCGTCAGCGCCGCGGCCAGCAGCACCAAGAAGGTGACGACGAGTGGCGGGATCAGACCCCAGCGATCAACCAGCGCCTCGGCCAGCGGCGGTCGGCCCACGAGGCGCACCAACTGCCACTTTTTCGGCCGACCGAAATCGGGTCCGCTGCACCACGAGTGCGGCCGGTATGCCCGCTCCTCCCACGCGAGCAATCCATCCCATCCCAGACTGTCGGGATCGACAAGCTCCACCGCGGACTCGGACATGTAGTTCGTCAAGCGAGCCAGGTTCTCTAAGTCCTTGAGCAATTCCGGCAAGCGCGGGTGATCCTCGATCCAATCGTTCCAGGCGAGGTCTAGAGCCATCACCTGGCCGGCGCGAGCCTCCGCTACATCCACCGCGGTCAATGGAAACGCGCCCTCTACGATGTATCCGGACGGCGTGCGCCGTGCCGCGGTTCTTACCGCCAATCCCAACCGTTCGCGTTTGGGAACCTCCCACTCATCAACACTGCGCAGCAGTTCGTCTCCCTGCATGGCGCCATGGCGGCCATTGCAGGCGACGATGAGCTGGGTGTCATTCTCGTCCATGCGCTCTGACCGGTTGCCGTGCCCGTCGATATAAATCTCGATCGAGTCCCACTGGTAGATGGTCGCGCCCTCGGCCGTCTCGGGCGGTGGAAACACCTCGGCATCTTCGATCGTAACGGCGAACCAAAGATGATCGGCGTCCCAGGCCAGTTGGAAGACGCCGGTGTTCTGTAGAGGCGCGGGGACATCCAGCGCGGCGAGCTGAACCTTGAGGTTGGGTCCGCGCCAGTCGGCGAGATCGCCGTCGATGACGATGCGGTCCTGTCTATGGGGCAGATCCAGAGGATCCCCAGCGAGGGAGTCCGTGCCGGCAACCGCTGCGGCGGTGACGAGTGCGAGTATGGCCGTGGTGGCGTGAAGTATGATTAAGCGGCGACTCATCTCAGGCGCTTCCCTCACGATCTGAAGACTCTCAATCATGCAAGTATACCGCTTTCATAGGTCCAGTTGCCAGGGGGGTGCTCC
>JAGMDA010000742.1 GCA_023128935.1 Candidatus Eiseniibacteriota bacterium
TCCCCATACTGACTTGTCGCATCGATCAGCAAGCCGAGAGTCGCGTTCACTTCAATGTTCCTATCCTCAAGATATTCGGCAGCAGCGCTGACCTTTTCGTGATAAGCTTCAAGATCCTTCAATGCCATCACGTATTTGTAGGAGCCCTTCTCTGTACCGGCGAGCGCCTCTTCGAGGTCGATGAGTTCTTGCTGGAGTTCGGAGATGTCTTCTTCCAACACCTCGACATCCTCACCTGCCGCTTGCTGTTCTGCCCGCCATTCAGCGAGTGCCGCTCTTGTGGCATCTAGGGCGTCGATGTGCATCTGCATCGCTACGCCCTGCCGCTCGGCTCCTTCCTCTACGCCGTCAGAAAGCTCTTCCCATGTCTGCAATACCCGGCCCGCCGTGAGCGCCAATGCGTCTCCGCTGTCTTCGACCTCTTTCCATGCTTGCACGGCGGCATCCACTATGCCCTGATACGTCTCCGTCGACACCTCATCGATCAATCCGTACTGGGTTAGGATTTCATCAACCATCGCTCCGAATGACTCTAGTGCTTCGTCGTATCGCACGCCTTCACGCAAGGCCGCTGTTGCTTCTTCCCCTGCTTTAGCGAGGGCGAGGGCGACAGCTTCAATTTGTGCGGCACTTGCCTTCCCCTCTTGGTATATATTCCACACTGATTGCTTGACGGCCGCTTCGACCCCTTGAATGATTTCGATGAACACCCCGGCAACGGCGTCTGTCACATGTTTCAACTTCGTTGTCTCGTCAGCTACCGAAGAGATCCCCTCGCTGATCGCGTCATAGATGTCAGCCAGATATGGGCCTAGCAGCCCCGCCCCTGCTATGGCTACAATCGTCAATCCGAGGGCATTCAGCGAGGCGATCAGAGAGATTATCTTCGCGGTAGCAATCGTTGCGATTGCAGCACCGATGCCCTGGAAGATCACCTTCACGGTATCTCCATTTTCGAGAATCCACTTCAGTGCATCCACTATCTTCTCAAAGACATTGGTAACGAAATCCTCGAATGCTTCTTGATTGTCTTCAAGGAAGGTGAGGAGTTTCTCGAAAGGCTCTTCCAGCTTTGCGCCAATCTTCCACTTCAGGGTGGCCCACCACGCGGCGAGGCGATCGAGCTTCTTGCGAAGAGTCGCAGCCATCTCAACAAAGGCATCCGCGGTCTTGCCCGCAGCACTGCCAGCGTTCTCCACCTTCTGCGCGAAGGAGTCGAACTTCTCTCCGGTGATCCCCAGGACAGCGGCACCGCCTTCAATCGAACCGAAGAGGTCCTTGACGCTGACGCCAGTCTCGTTCGCGTAGTCCTCAAGGATCTTTACTGCATCTGCAACCGATCCGCCCGCCTTAATGAAATCAGGGAACGTCTGTCCAGCCGCCTTCTCAAACGCGACGAACGCCTGCATCCCCGCCTTGGATAGTTCGTTCAGCGCACCGCGGATGTAAGTCGCGGCTTCCGCAGTCGGGGTTCCTTGTGCTGTCAGTTCAGCCAGCCACCCTGCAACATCCCTGAACTTGACACCGACATCTGCGGCCACCGGAGCGATCTTGAAGAGGTGCCCGCTGAGTTCTTCGATAGTCGTAATCCCGTCTGCAACTATCGAGAAGAACTGATCGGAGTAGTCCCGCACTTCGGATACGTCTGCCCCGTAGGCATTCATCACCTGAGCCAGGGACAGGACTGCAACCTCTAGCTCAACGGCACCGCCAACAGCCATCTCGCTTGCGACCCGCATGTACTCGAAGACGTTCTCTTTCGGGACACCCGCACTCAGCGCCTGGTAGAGCGCGGGGAGAACCTTATCAGGGAGGAAGCCGAACTCCCGCGAGACATCCATGACATCCGCGAGCATCTCGTCCTTGGCTTCCTCTGAGAGTCCCGGCAGAAGGGTGAACACCTGGCCGGCGGCTTCCTCGATCTTCACAAACTCGGAGATCGCACTCTTGGCGAAACCGACAACGGCGGCACCCGCAGCGGCAACAGCAACAACCGCCGCGACCTTCATCACCTTGCCCATCTTCGTCCAGGCAGACGAGAGCTTCGTCGCCATCCGCCCACCCGTCGCCTCTACCGCCTTGATCTCAGCGATAGCCGACTTCGAGTTGATAGCGATCGTTCCGAGAAGTGAGAAGATCTTCTTGCCGATCATCTAGGCTTGACCGTCCTCGTCCGTCCCTGACGTGCTGACATTTCTTCCATCACCTTGCGAGCATCCTTGCCTTCGAAGACCTCGGAGCGGCCCTCGGCGTGCTTCTTCAGGATCTCCTGCGCGCGCTCGATCGCTTCCTCGGCTTCCGCCGATCGCTCTTCGTCGACCTTCCTCAACTCAGCGTGGTACTCCTCGGGAGAGATGACGCCGCGCCCGAGGAGAATCTGTAACTCTCTCACCGTTCTCTCTCTTGCCATGTCCTCCATCACCACCCGGAACATCTGATCCAGCCGTGCGAGCGGTATCCCCTCTAGGAAGATCTCATCCGTTACCCAGGGGTAGGCTCGCTGGAGACTGAGGAGCTGTCGTTCGAAGGCTCGCTGGGCTTCGTAAACATCGACGCGAGACGGGGGTGTTTGGCGAGCTTCCGCCCACCGTCGAAAAAACGGTCTACGTCCTTGTGCTCGAACAGGGCTTCGATCACCCTGAACTCGGAGCCCGCTGGGAAGAAATCATGATCGCGAATCGACCCTTTCTCCCAGTAGCCGCCCTCATAGTGGTCCTTATCCTTGACCCACGGCCCCTTCGGGATCTGACAGATGGACGCCATGAGGTCGAGAAGCTCATCCCCGACAGCGGGTAGGAGAGAGATCACAAGCCCGATCACCATCTGAACGTCGAGCTTCTCCCAGTCCCAGTTCCCTCCCAGGACCTGATCCATCGCAGCAGCAGACTTGCCCAGCGCGCGCCCAAGGGCAATCGAGTCCTTGAAGTGCAACCTGCGCATCTGCAGAGTGACCCCGCCCTCTAATTCCACTGTTGGCGGAACGTAGGTCAGCGGGGCCACACCTGTCTGATCGTCCATGCAATCCTCCTAGGTTGTCGGAATGAAGATTCGCCACGGCTCGGTCGTGAGTGCCGCAGGATCGAATCGCGCTTCCCACTTGAGCCCGGCCGCATCGAACTGATCCTTGTCGGCCAACGCAATGGAGAGCTCCGAGATCGGTAGAGCATCATCCAGCTGGAGGATGAAGCCGTTCGTGAGCCCGAGCATATCGGTGACGACGGTCACATTGTCGTGCAACTCGGCACTCCCAACCGTTCCTGCGCCGCTTCCTTCAATCGTGTCATACCCCGCTGGAGTGGCGGCCGTGAGCGTGCAATTCGCGATCGCGGCCTCAAGCGAGGTCCCACTGATTGCCTGCAATGCCGCTTCAAGCATGGCCCCAACCTCGATGATCCGATCAGCTCCCTGTAGTTTCCCTGGCTGGCCAGCGATGTTCGCTGTCCAGATTCCTCGTGTGAGGGTGAACGTCGTACCGCCTGCGACCGCTCCGAGTAGAGTTCCCGGCGTGTCTTCGTCAGTCCACGCGCCGAAGAAGATTGCCCCTACACCAAAGCCGATCTGGCTGACGCTATCGCTCACAATTCCGTGTCGTGCAGCTCCCATGGTTCCCTCCTTATCTAGTCAGTGCGTTTTCCAGGATCTGATCTACTTCCCGGCCTCGCGCGAATGCGAGGGAGAATGGCAGCTCATATCTGAGCACCTTCTCGCTGTCTGTCGCGACGAAGCCCTGTTCGCTTTCGTCGAGTTCGATGTGAATCCCCACGGCCTCAGCCGAGTTGAGATGTATCCAGTCCATCAGGGTGATGATCCGATCGCGCATGTTCACGATGCGCTCGCCGTCAGCAGACCCGGATAGATCGAGACAGTCCCACAGGTCGATGAGCCAACGTCCCTTGCAGACGATTCGCCTGGAGACCCCGAACCGTGCCAGATGGACGATGTACGGCATTGGCGCGTCCTTCGAAGCAAGCCCGTGATGAAGATTCACGGTCCCGCCCATGAGGGACGCGAGTGTCGCATCGCCTGTCAGCCGGCTCCCCAGCTTTGCAATCAAGGCCAGATAGGTATCACTCACTCAAGCTCCTTCACGATCGCTTCAAGCAACGCGATCTGCGCCTTGCTCGATCGAGACACCTTGTACTCTTCAAGCGCCAACCGTGCTTTCGTCTTCGTCTTCGGCGCTACCTTCGGGGTCTTCTCCTTCTCGT
>JAGMDA010000743.1 GCA_023128935.1 Candidatus Eiseniibacteriota bacterium
TATCCGGCCTGGCATGCGGCTGACGAGTGGCACGCCAGTGGGACAACACCCCTCGTGGACGAGAGCGATTCCCCCCCAATCCTCCTCGCCCAAGGGATCACCTGGACAAAAGCTGGCATCTCGATGAGCGCTTCAGGCTACGAGCTTAAGCAGGTGTGGCCGAGCTCCTTTGGACTTCCTGGACAGCTCGCCCTGTTACCGAATGGCGATGTCGTCTTGGGCGATCCTTCGACAAATCGAATCATCCAAGTATCCAAGGACGAAGCACAGGTATTGGCCAGTGAAGTTGAGGGTTGGTACGTGACCGTCCTTCCGGATGGACGCATCGTCGTCCTCTCCCAGACGGGCGATTTGATCGCATTTGACGTAAGCTCCGGCGAGCAACAGATACTGAGCAAACCTCCAGCAGGCAAGCGGCTCAAGGGACCGCTCGCGGCGGACGCCAGCGGGAACATCTATGTCAGCACCCATGATATCGATCTCTACCGGTTGAGCAGCGATGGTCAGTGGTCGCGGCTTGCGGCAAACCTGCCGTTTCCGAATCCAGGTTTTTCTCCATTGACGGACATGGATGTCGCCGAAGACGGAACGGTGTATGTCGCCGGCTTTACACGTGTGGTTGCTGTCCGCCGCAACGGCACCATCGATGTCGTTGCGGACGGCCTGAACTACGAACCGGTGTGGGTTGAGATCGCTCCAGATGGACGAGTGTACATCAACGAGTTGACCTTCAATCTGCAGCGATACGAGCCGAAAACCGCTTGGCTCAGCCAAGTCCAGGTATCATCGGGGTTTGGCGACTTCCTCGCAACCAGTTCTAACGAGTTCATCTTCTACGATTTCCGTGGGATCCTCTACTATCTGAACCTGAAAACGGACGCTCGTAGGCCGCTATTCGTCAAGACATCCGGAAATAGCCTTGCATTCGCGGCCTCAGCCGATGATGCGGTGTACTGCACCACACCGCCGCTCGAGCCGATGCTCAAGAGCCACATCATCCGGTTGCGGAGCGATGGAATGCGCGAGGATCTTCACCAATTGTCGTATGACGACATCATTGCTGCTGACGTAGATAGTGCCAATCGGCTCAACCTTCTGACAGACAAAGGGATTGTCCGCGTTGAGCCGAACGGTTCGCTCACCATAATCCCACTGACACTTCCACGCAAGGTAGCAAGTTGGGCTCTCAGAAACCTGGCTGCCGGCCCCAATGGTGTGTGGTACATAACATGGTCCAATTTCCAGGATACGATCCGTCTATATCGTGTTGATGTTTTTGGTATTGTGACTCCACTACCCATTTCCTTCGATCGCCAGTCGTTCGGAGGCGCTTACACCGTCGATGATGCCCGCGTGGATGTAGGTCCTGATGGCCGTCTTGCAATCATTGCAACAGCAAAGGGGTCAGCGTCGCAGGGGCCGTACTACCAACGCGTGTTCCGCGCCAATGCTGATGGAAGTGGTTTTGTCGAAATCGCCAATCTGGATTCACAACGAATCGCTGGGATGGTCGATATCGCTGTGGGGCCCGAGGGCAATGTGTTCGTGTTAGTCGTGCAAGGTGAGACAGGCGGGCCGGACCCGATCTTCCGCATCGATTTAAATGGGAACGTGTCCAAGACAGTCAACATCCAAGCAGGGCGTGATCCAAAAAGCATCGACATCGATCCTTCCGGTGCCATTTGGTTCGGCACAACTCTTGGCGTCTTCCGCGCCGCGTCAACTCCCACCCCTCAGGACTAATTGAAACCGCCTCTTCGCTCTGTTTAGGAATTCTCTTTCCCTTAACTGCACGGCGTTATACGAACATAGCCGTGATTCCGAATGATGACCTGAGGCCTTTCGTGCCTGCCTTTCTGGTAGCAATCATCCTCTAAATAGTACTTTGTCCAGATCCGCCGCCCAGTTGTCCATTTGCACCCGGTCGACCATCTCGGCGACAGCGGCAAGGGTAACAAGTACCCCGGTGATCCGCGAGCCAGGCGGAGTCCGGTAACCCCAGGCGCGGGCGGTAATCCAGT
>JAGMDA010000744.1 GCA_023128935.1 Candidatus Eiseniibacteriota bacterium
GTCTTGACACCCTCCCCCATAGAAGGCATAGGTTGCTGGCCGTTTAGAAAGCTAGAACACGCGACTGGCAATGGATTGGTGGAGCATCTCGGTAGGGAAGGCATCAGCCGTGCGGTGGTCTATCCCATATCCGCGATTCTTGCCAAGGACTGCATGGAGGGCAACCGCGAGGTGGCCCAGGCGGGGGAGGCCCATCCATCTATCATTGTTCCGTTTGCATGCATCAACCCCGCCTTTCCGGGTTGGCAAGGAGATTTCGCAGCGTGTTTCTGCGATCTGGGGTTCAAGGGTCTGCGACTTTTCCCTACCTACCACGGATATGCTCTGAAGGACAGATGCTTCTTGGATGTGGCGGCCGCTGCGCAGGAGAGGTGCATCCCGGTTGTACTCTCAGTCCGGGTCGAGGATGAACGCCAGCATCACTGGTTGGTGAAGGTGCCCCCGCTGGAGATGACATCGGCGGCTGAGGCGATCAGATCCTTCCCCGGGTTGACATTTGTCCTGAGCGGGGCTACCTACAACGAGCTGCTTTCCGTGCGGCGATTGCTGCAGCAAAACGAGAACTGGTATTTCGACATCGGCCGGATGCAGGGACGGCACGAGCATCCCGGTCCCGTTGAAGTCGTTCCAAGGGCGGTGGAGGAATTCGGCGCGAGAAGAATGCTATTTGGAAGCAATGCGCCATTCCAATACGTCAAATCCTCGCTTCTGAAGATCCAGCATGCGCCCATCAGTGAAAGCGACAAAAAGTCACTCCTATCGCGCAATGCCGTGCGCGTACTTGCTATCGAGTGAGGTGCCCAAGATGGATCTGTCTTTCAGCACACTTGGGTGTCCCGGTTGGACGCTCAGGCAGGTGGTTGAGGCCGCGAGGCTCTATGGCTTTGATGGCGTGGAACTGCGTGGCATAGAGGGCGAACTAGACATCCGCGGCCTGCCTGATTTCACGCCAGGACGGATTGCCCAGTCGCGAGCGGTCTTCGAGGATGCTGGGATTGATATCGTCAGCGTGGATTCCTCCGCAAGGCTTCTCCACGGAGAGACCGAGATGACCCGCGCCCATATCGAGGAGGCCAGCGACTACATCGCACTGGCGAATGGATTGGGCGCACCGCTGGTGCGCGTGTTTGGCGGGTATCTCCCCCAGGGGCTGATGCCCGCTGATGGCGCCCGCCAGCTGGCGGCGAATTTGTCCCGGCTCGCGGACCGCGCCAAGGAGATGGGCGTCTCCATTGCCCTTGAGACGCATGAGGGCTTCCTCACGGGAAAAGCGGTCTCGGAGGTGATGAGCTTGGTGGATCACGAGGCGGTGGGCGTGGTGTGGGACATCAGCAACTGCTTCTGGACAGGCGAGCCTCTTGAGGAGTCCGCGAAATGGCTTGCGCCATATTTGAGCCTTGTCCATGTAAAGGACTCGGTCCTCAGGGACGGGAAGGCCAAGCTGACATTGATCGGCGAAGGCGATGTCCCGATCAAGAAAGCGCTGCGGACCCTTGCAGACATGGGGTACGATGGCTATCTCTCGTACGAGTGGGAGAAGGTTTGGCAGCCGGACCTGCCGGAAGCGCAGGCGGCCTTTCCGCAGTATGTTGAGAAGATGAGGGAGTACATTGACGAACTGCGTTGACGGAGCGGGCCTGAGGGAAGGTGGGGAGGTTGGCAATGAGGATGATCGACCTTAGTGTGGACCTCTTTGAAGGCATGACGATGTTCACAGGCGGCTACCATGCCCCCTTCTCAAGCGAGATAACAGGTACCTATGAGGATAACGGATGCCTAGTTCACAGACTCGTGCTGGCGACTCACACGGGTACCCATATTGATGCGCCTGCGCATTTCTTCCAGGGGGCTGCGACCATTGACCAAGTCCCACTAGACATGTTGGTGGGCGATTGTTTGGTATGCAGGCTTCAGGATATCCGCGAGAACTCACATGTCATAGCTGGGCATATTTCCCATCTTGAAGTTAACCAGAATGTTGGCGTTCTCATAAACACCGGTTGGCACAGGCGCTGGGATTCAGGCGGCTTCTACAAGGACTTCCCCGTTTTCGAGCCCGAGGCTGCTCAGGTCCTGGTCGACAAGGGGGCCAAGTTCATTGCGTGCGATCTGCCGCTCGGTGCGGAAGTTCACAAGATCGTGCTGGGCGCAGGACGGCTTCTTGTTGAGAACCTCGTAAACCTCGATTCGATCGAAAGCGATCGGATCAAGCTACTGGCGTTGCCCCTGAAGGTGCGGGGCGTCGATGGTGCGCCGGCGCGCGTTGTTGCGATCGTCGAGTAGCAGG
>JAGMDA010000745.1 GCA_023128935.1 Candidatus Eiseniibacteriota bacterium
GATGCGGTGAAAAGTCAGGCTAGCGCAACCAGGCATAAAGAGGAGAAGTTCGCCGTGCGACGACTATTACTGGTACTATTTGCAGCTGCTACTGTAGGAGTTGCTGCGGCAGATTCTGGTAACCTTGAGGGCGGTGTGTTTATTGCGCACTGCGCTGCGGCGCTCCACTTCTCGAGTGACCCGCCTCCGGAGGGTTGGTGTAAACACTACCTCGACCACCATGCTATCAGCGATTGCAAGGACCAGGCGAATAGGATCGACACCGAGAGAGGCGTGATATGGTATGTCCTCTGCGCCTGGAGTGAAGGCAAAAAGTGGTGCGGGACGGAGTTTGGCTTTGGGGCCTACGAGCCAGCTATCTTCGCATTCATTGACTGGGGTCCCTGCTTCCCAGATGCGGGACTGGAACTCCCGGGCGCGATGTGGCCAGGTCCGGAGGAGGGAACCGCTTTGACCACGACAGCGGGAAGCAATTGGTCGGGCAACTTTCTTCCCGTCTACTATTTTGCCGGATACGCCTATGCGGAGGGCATCATTCCCTTGAGTGTAGATCCAAACATGGGCTTTGGCGGCACCGGCAACTGCGAAAGGCCGCCCACAATCTCGAATGCGGAGGGCTATGGTGGAATGGGGTTATTCACAGATGGGATCTATGCATGTCCGCGAGGCTCCAGGATCAGCCCGCTCACTGTTGACCCGAAGATTAGCCCAGGGACTCCCGCTCCCGAGCACAGGGAGCCATCTCTGTTCGTCCGGGGGAGCCCCGGGCCTACACCTGGATTCAGGTTTGCAATAGAAAAGCGCGCCTGGGTGACACTAAAGGTCTACAATCCGAGTGGGCGGCTTATCAGTACTCTTGAGGATGGGCCCCTGTATTCTGGGACCTTTCTCAGGACCTGGCATGGATTCGACCAAGATGGCGACGCAGTTCCCTCGGGTGTGTATTTCGGCCAGCTTGAGGTAGACGGCAATCAAATCGATCAGAGACGCATCACGGTTGTCCGCTAGCAAGTGATGCGCATCGTACTCTGAACTACGCGGAGAGGTTCTCATGAAGTTTGCAGCAATCAATCTATTATTGGCGGTCCTTCTTGCCGCGGCAGTTGCTTCGGTGGGAGCGGCAGGAAACACTGATGGGCCACAGGAATCAGATGCATACGAATTCCCGGTGCGTCCAGGTACACCTGAATGGCGGACGCTCCGCACGCACAATGAGAAGTTGCAGGTGTGTCAGGTGCCTGAAGCCGTGCTCACGAACATGTCCACATACGGATTGGCACAGACATGCATGGAATACCCAATGTTGACGGAAATCCTCCTAGATATCTGCCTTCAAGGCGGGGTCGACAAGGTCGTCTCAAAGTTCAACGGCCTGCAGGAGCTCCTTCGGCGTCCAGACGTCGGGATCACACTCTACCACATCTACAAGTCCACCGACCCACTCGCCATTGATCCCGCATCACCGCCTTTTGAACAGGTTAGTTACAGTATCCGATTGGCGTATCTCGAGTTATTCCTCGCCCAAGACGAGAGCCTGGCAAGCCTCGTTCCCAAGGAGCTTCCCAAACTGCTTGCAACATGCCTTGAGTGCTGGAACGCGATGAGCACACGGCCAAAGGCCTATGGGCGGGTAACCCAGGAGGCAATATGCCTCCTTATGGGTCGAGTTCTGCTGCAGATTCCATATGAACCATTCGTCGAGCGACTGCAAGGTGATTCGCAGCTGAATACCTTCCTGTCTCCGGGCTGCCCTTCTGGGGGTGCATATCTGGACACTATAGTCGAATCCGCCAGACGGTACCTGAGTCGTGAGGAATAGACCATGAGAACCAAACCGCATCCGAGGTTCCCGTCGCTCCTGGTCCTCTTGGGCTTCGCGGGTGTCCCAAGCACTGCAAGAGCCGAAGATCAGCAGGTTTTTAACGTATACACCCCCGGTCCTCCTGGCGGATATGGCTCGGAGGTTGACGATTGTTGGGAATTGGACGAATTCGAGCACGATTGGTTCATAGAGTGGTTGACTCAGAAGTATGCAGGGGAGTATCCGAACGCAACAGTTCTGGGGCCGGCGTCACGAAAATACAACTGCCACGCGCTCGCTTGGCATATGTCTGCAGGCGGAGATAGTGTTTGGATGGGTCGAGACGATCCAGATGCCGAGGACATCTACTGGGAAGATGGAAGTTATGTGCCCGAATGGGAATATGCAGCAGACAAGATCTCCTACGTTTCATCTAATCACTCTGCCATAACAACCGCGACTCCCTCTTGGTTCATCTCGAAGTGGGGACCCGGTCCGTTGATGTTCCACGAATGCTGGGACTGTCCGTATGACGCATCCGTATTGCAGGGATACATCCTGAATCCCGGTAGCGCCGCGACGCCAACCTCGGGAGACTCCTGGGTGTACCCTTGTGACGGCGGGTTCAATGGGAGTGTACTGACGTGTCCGAACAACGGCGAATGGGAATTATCGTATGCGGAATTCGTAGTTCACGTGCACAATGGATCTGGACCCATTCCATACGCCTTTGTTGAGATATGTCTAGGAAATGAAGGTAACCACTTCCGGTGTGATAACTACGATTGGACAGAATATGCCAATGCAAGTGGCGAGGCAACCTTCAACGTTTCCCTCGGGGGATGTACGATAGAGCCTGTCCCATAGCCGCCT